>NZ_JADPJR010000004.1:0-36428 GCF_023073535.1 Bradyrhizobium sp. 179
CATCGACGGCAGCAAGACGCTGGCGTTCGCCCAGCTCGAGAAGAACTCGCGCTACGATCTGTTCGACGTCACCACGACGGCGAAGAAGAAGGGCGACGGCTGGATCATCGACGGCGAAAAATTCGTCGTGCTCAACGGCGAGAACGCCGACACGCTCGTCGTCACCGCCCGCACCAAGGGCGACCGCCGCGACAAGACCGGCATCGGCGTGTTCCTCGTTCCCGCGAACGCCAAGGGCGTCACCAAGAAGTCCTACCCGACCCAGGAGGGCCTGCACGCCGCCGATATCACCTTTACCGGTGTCGAGGTCGGCAGCGACGCGGCGATCGGCAATCCGGACGACAGCCTCGCGCTGATCGAGCGCGTCGTGGACGAAGCCCGCGTCGCGCTCTGCGCCGAGGCGGTCGGTCTGATGGACGGGTCGCTCAAGACCACGGTCGAGTACATCAAGATGCGAAAGCAGTTCGGCGTCGCGATCGGCTCGTTCCAGGCGCTGCAGCACCGCGCCTCCGACATGTTCGTCGTCACCGAGCAGGCCCGTTCGATGTCGATGTTCGCGACCATGGCTGGTGATTTCGAGGACGCCAGGGAGCGCAGCAACGCCATCGCCGCGGCCAAGGTGCAGATCGGCAAGTCGGCCAAATTCGTCGGCCAGCAGTCGATCCAGCTCCACGGCGGCATCGGCATGACCATGGAGGGGAAGATCGGCCACTACTTCAAGCGCCTCACCATGATCGAGAACACCCTCGGCGACACCGACTACCACCAGCGCCGCGTCGCGGATGCGGGTGGGTTGATCTGATACTGGTCGTCTTCCCGGGTATCGCGACTTGTCCGCCGAAGCTCAAAGAGCGAAGGCGGAAGCGATGAGCCCGGGTCGCGAGCGACGCGAAGCAATCCAGCATCTTTTCTGCGAGACAGTCTGGATTGCCTCGTCGCTTGCGCTTCTGGCAATGACGGAGCAGGCGGAATCAGGGAAGGCGACAACAATGAAAATGGCCGTTCGATCTCACCGCTGAGGTGGCCGTCGTTATCTGCTCTAGCCGCGCCATGAACTGTGCATTTTCTTTGCAATGGCGCTGGAAAGAACGAGAAGCGGACTGCCGTGGGCCGCGCCGGCGATGGAGACATCGGAACGCCTAAAGCGGGATGGGTTTAGTCTGAATCGATTTGGGATTCCAATCGGTTTCTGATTCACCGTACTGGCTGGACGGAGGCCAGTATCGATGGGCAAGCCGTACTCTCTTGATCTTCGCAAGCGTGTCGTGGCTGCGATCGAGGGCGGGATGTCCCGCAATCAGGCGGCCAAGCAGTTTGGAGTAGCGATCAGCACGGCCATCGGTTGGATGCAGCGGGTCGAAGAGACCGGCAGCGTTGAGCCTGGTCAAATGGGCGGTCACAAGCCGAAGGCGGTTTCTGGAGACCACGCCGTCTGGCTGTCGCAGCGGATGAAGGACGGCGATTTCACCATACGTGGCCTCGTTGCTGAGCTTGCCGGTCGTGGCCTGAAGGTCGACTACCACTCGGTATGGGACTTCGTGCATGCCGAGAAGCTCAGCTTCAAAAAAGCGTGGCGGCTGGCGAACGCGATCGACCCGAGGTCGCGCGGCGGCGAGCCCAGTGGACAAAGTATCAAGATCGCGTCGAGGCTGAGCGGCTGGTCTTCATCGACGCGACTTGGACCAGGACCGATATGGCGCCATTGCGGGGATGGGCGCCGCGCGGCCACAGACTTCACGCGAAGGTTCCCCACGGCCGGTCTTCACCTCCGAGGAATGTGCCAACTACCTCAAAAACTCAGGCTATCGAAGCTAATGCCACATGCTTTAGTGCACGAATTTATCGATATCCTGAGGCGTTCCCGACACCCACCATCGCGGCTCCAACGCTCGGAAATTGCATCGCGAAGCCGCGAGCCGCTGAGCCCGTTACCGAAGATCGACGATCCGTGCACTTCGGCGTCAACTCATCGTCGGCATCACGAACTCAGCTCCGGAGCGAATGCCAGTAGGCCACCGTGTCGTGATCGTCTTTAATTTAGTGTAGAACCGTATCCCCTCGGGTCCATGCATGTTGTGATCACCAAACAGGGACGCCTTCCACCCGCCGAATGAGTGGAATGCCATCGGAACCGGGATCGGTACGTTGATGCCAATCATCCCGACTTGAATTTGATGCGCAAATTCGCGCGCCCCACCTCCGTCCCTCGTGAAGATGGCGGTGCCGTTGCCGAACTCGTGCGCATTGATCATCTCGGCGGCCTCGTCGTATGATTTGGCGCGTGCGACGGCGAGCACCGGTCCGAAGATCTCCTCCTTGTAGATCTTCATATCGGTCGTGACGTAGTCGAACAGCGTCCCACCGATGAAATATCCCTTCTCGTAACCCTGGCGCCGGAAGTCCCGCCCATCGACTATCAGGTTTGCTCCCTCGTCTACACCGATGTCGATATAGCCACGGACCTTGTCCAGATGCTGCTTGGTCACAAGCGGCCCCATCTCGGCATCGGGATCCGTTCCCGGGCCGATCTTCAGAGCGCGAACCTTGGGCGCAAGTTTTTCGATCAGCCGGTCGGCTGTCGCGTCTCCGATCGGGACCACGACCGAAATCGCCATGCAACGCTCGCCCGCCGCACCGTAGGCTGCGCCCATCAGGGCGTCAACCGCCTGATCCATGTCGGCGTCCGGCATGATGATCATGTGGTTCTTGGCGCCGCCAAGCGCCTGACAGCGCTTTCCGTTTCGAGTGGCCATTTCGTGGATGTAGCGGGCAATCGGAGTGGACCCGACAAAGCTCACGGCCACTATGTTGGCGTCGGACAAGATGGCGTCGACCGCTTGCTTGTCTCCATGAACGACGTTGAAAACGCCATCGGGCAATCCGGCCTCCTTCAGCCACTTCGCCAGTATGAGCGAGGCGGATGGATCGCGTTCGGACGGCTTGAGAATGAAAGTGTTGCCGCACGCGAGGGCGACCGGAAACATCCACATCGGTACCATCGCCGGAAAATTGAATGGTGTAATCCCCGCAACAACGCCGAGCGGTTGACGTAGAGAGTAACTGTCGACGCGACCTCCGACGTTCTCGGTTACGTCTCCCTTGAGAAGCTGAGGTGCGCCGGTGGCAAACTCCACGACTTCCATGCCGCGCTGAATCTCCCCCTTTGCGTCCGAGAGCACCTTGCCGTGCTCGCTCGTAATTACTTGGGCGAGTTCGTCGATTCGATCCTCTAGAATTCGCAGGAAGCGATTGAGAATTCGGGCTCGGCGCAACGGAGGGGTACTCGCCCAGGCCGGAAATGCCTTTCGCGCCGCAGTCGCCGCCGCACGGACGTCTTGGGCCGAACCCAATCCAAGCGTCCCCGACTGTTCGCCCGTCGCGGGGTCGTATATGGCCGCGGTACGGGTGCCGCGGCCTTGCACCAGCTCGCCATTAATGAAATTCGGAATCTTCGTCGGCATTGAGCATTTCCCTGCAAACAGAGCTTGATTGCCGTTGGTATGCAGCGCATACGATTGTGCATCAACGAGCGAATGTGCGGCTCCGTTGTGCAGAAACTGTAGTCAATGGATTGGGAACGGGTTCGGATATTTCTTGAGGTCGCGCGAGCAGGACAAATCCTGAAGGCCTCGAAGAATCTTCGATTGAATCATGCGACGGTAGCGCGGCAGCTTAGTGCCCTTGAGCGAAGCTTGAACGCCAAGCTGCTCGAACGACATACGTCCGGGTGCATTCTGACCGCAGCGGGCGAGTCGCTGGTCGCGGCAGCGGAGCGCGCGGAGAGCGAATTTCTCAGAGTAGGCTCCAGCGTCGACGGTGCCAGCCAAACACTCGCAGGTACCGTACGCGTCGGTGCACCCGACGGCCTTGGCAACTATTTCCTTGCAGATAGGCTCGGTATGCTCGCCGCGAAACATTCGAGGCTCGTTGTTCAATTGGTGCCGTTACCACGAACATTTTCGCTGTCGCGGCGAGAGGCCGACATCGTTATTACGTTGGATCGCCCCAAACAGGGGCGACTAATCCTGTCGAAGCTAACCGACTACACACTCAGCGTCTATGCGGCGGAGCAATACCTTGGGCGCGAGGGCCCGATCACGAGCCAGGATGAACTCGCCGGCCGTTTGTTCGTGACGCATATCGAGGACATGACTTACAGCCGCGCCTTGGATTATGCTTCCGTTCTTGGTCGGCTCATGTCACGTCGATACGAATGCGGTAGCGTGGTCGCGCAAATGGAAGCGGTTCGCGCCGGCCATGGCATAGGAATCCTCCACGACTATGCTGCGCAACGGTATCCGGAACTGCAGCGCTTGCTGCCCGAGGTCCGGTTTGTGCGCAACTATTGGATCACCTCTCATCCCGATACGCACGAGACACGCCGGGTCCAAGAGGTGCATCGGTTCATCTCCGGATCCGTGAAGGCCGAGAGGGCCTCGTTCGTATCGGACTGAAATGGTCGGACGCAGAGGCGGATGCATCGAACGGCTTCGCCAGATTGCCACCCGCTTATTGGAGGAGGCGGCGTCAGATGGCAATCAAAGCACAAGGATAAGGTGCATCGGCTCGGTGCGGATGGCCCGGATCGAGAGAGATTCGTGATGACGAGGAATCTCGCGAAACACTCTAGCCGATAATGGTACCGGTCCTACCGGCGTGCTTAGAAAGAGCCGCCTCAATAGTCTTTTTTGCGGTTCGTATTGGCACCGCTCGGGACAACCACCAGTACACTCTTTTGGTACGCAGCTAACGGATTGGCCGGAGTTAGCTGAACGTCGCCGCCCGGGACTTGAACGAGGTACCTATTGTGCGCTTCATCGGATGTGACAATAGGACCCTTGATCCGCTCTGCTGTTTTTGTCAGTCGAGTCAAAGACTGGCGCATCCCCTGATCGACTCACCCTCTCGTGCGCGGGAACCATGGTGCTGAATGCATCGCCAGCCACGTCAGCGTCGCCCGCGACGGGAAACACTTTGGAGGGGCGCCGCGTCGCAGTCGGTGTGCCATCCCGCAAGCAGACTGTACTAGCATTGCCCTGGCTAGGATGGGCGCGTACGGTCGTTGCTCGTTCTCACGCGTGGTAAAAGGTGTGAGGCGCACGGCTGAGCTGATCTCCGCCGAGGTCGGCCACCAACACCGCCTCACTGCAGCCAAACAGGTATCCGTTCTCGCTCAATAGGATCATGGAGGCGTCGACGGCCTCCTCGGTCACGGTGAGAAGTGATCCGAGGGAATGGCGATGCATCCGTGACCTTCCTATCGGCCAAGCGCATAGGCCGGGCGACGGGGATCCGCGGCGGCTTCGAGCGTTCCCTCGGGCCGTTGGCGGGCGACGCATACCGCCCCCGCGCGCCACGCCCAGTCCGGCCAGACCGTAACGTCGTGACCCAGCATACGAAGATCGGAAATCTGTTGCGGGCCCAGGCGTCCTTCAATGTTGAGGCGGCCCGGATGCGCAGCGTGCGGTTCGAACGAGTCTGGAAAACTGTAGCTCGCGAACCGAGCCGCCTCGACCGCGGCTTGCGGCGGCATTCCGAAGACTTCTAGGTTCAGCCAGACTTGGAGCAGGGCCTGCAGTTGCACATCGCCGCCCGGGGTCCCCATGGCGGTGAAGGCGCCATCCGCCGCTCGGGCAAGGAACGGCGCGGGCGTCAGGCGCGGCCGCTTGCCGGGCGCTACGCCTGAAGGGTGCCGCGGGTCGGCCCACGACTGGCTGCCCCTGGAAGACGGGCACAGCCCGGTTCCGGTGACCACCGGTGTGTCGTACGAAACGTCGCTAGGAGTGGCGGAGAACACGTTGCCCCGACGGTCGATAACCGCGAGGTAGGAAGTGTCGAGCGCGGCGAGCTTGGGGGCCGCGAGGACGCCGCCGTCGATCCTCGCACCGCCACCCAGCTCGCCAGCCGGTGGCAGGTCAGGCCAAGCCCGGTGCGGGTCGATGAGCTCCCGCCGGCTGGCGGCGTACGCCGGGTCGAGCAGCGAGCCCAAAGGAACATCGGTGAAGCGCGGGTCGCCGAAGTAGCGATGCCGGTCGGCGAAGGACAGCTTGATGGTCTCGACCAGGGTGTGAACGTAGGCGCTGCTGTTGTGCCCCAGACTAGCCAGGTCGACGCCGGCCAGCATCGTCAGCATCTGCAGCAGCGCCGGGCCTTGGCACCAGGGGCCGCAGGCGTACATCGTCGATCCGCGGAACTTGGCGCTGACCGCCGGCTCTATGCCGACGTGGAAGTCCGCCAGGTCCCGCATCGACAGCAAGCCGCCATTCTCCTCGTGGAAAGCTACGATCGTTCGCGCGATGTCGCCCCGATAGAAGGCGTCCCGAGCGGCCTTCAGGCCTTCGACACGGCTGCGGCCTCGCGCCGCCGTCTCGCAGTCGGCCATGTACTGCAGAGTGCGGCCAAGATCGGACTGGACGAACAGATCACCAACCTCGGGCGGACGTCCCCCCGGCAGATAGATCGCCGCGGAGCTGGGCCATCTCGCATAGCTGTCGGCGTAGGTGTGCAGCAGCTCCGCCATCAGCGGATACATGACGAAGCCATCACGCGCGAAACCGATGGCGCTTTGCGCCACCTCCGAGAAGCTCATGGTGCCGTAGAGAGCCAGGGCCGTGATCCAGGCGTCCGGCGCGGCTGGAACGACAGTCCGCAGGACCCCCTCCGGGATCGCGCCGCCGTGCTCGCGCATGAAAAGATCTGGATCGAGGGCGCGAGGCCAGCAGCCCAGGCCGCTGATGGTGATTACCTCGTCGCGTTCGGCCAGGTAGAGAATGATCGGCGCGACGCCGGCGACGTTAACAAGCTCGCTCTGCACGACGCCCAACACAAGGCCCGCGGCCACGCCAGCGTCGATCGCGTTGCCGCCGCTTTCGATTATCTGCAGCGCGGACTGCGCCGCGAGATAGTGGCCCGCGGAGACAACATGGCTCGTCCCGGCGATGGTTGGACGCATCGAGGCCAGTCGGTGGACCGTGCCAAGCCCCGACAGGGAATCGATACTCATGGCGCGACCTCGCCTTCGATTGTCGTCGCGCGAGCCGCGCGGCGCCGAGCCAGCACGGCGCGGACGGCGAGCTGGATCTGGTGGAAGATCACGAGCAGGATCATCCCGCCGACCTCCGCGGATGGAAAGAGCGCGCCTGCGATCGGCACACCGGGCGACAGGCTCTTCTTGGAGCCGCAGAGAGCCGCCAGAATGCCGGCGGTGAACGAGTCGGGCCTCGGACCGGGGAGGGTTGCGACGAGCGTGGTCATGCGGCGAGCAGCAGTGGGGTCAGGACATAGGCGAGCGGCTTTGTGACCGCCTCGTCGCCGGGGTGATAGCGGCCGGGCTCGTGCAGAAGGTTCAGGGCGCCCAGGCAGCGTCCGTCGAACAGGATCGGCGTATTGATCACGGAGCCCAGCCCGAGACCCGCCAGTTTCGCATGGTCATCGAAGGCCCATTCAAGGTCGTGCGGGTGGCTTCCGATGAACACCTCGCCTCGCACCAGCACATGCTCGGTCCAGGGCAGGCCGCGCTTCGACTTCCTGCCTCCTACGGGATAGGCCTCGGCGTGGCTGCTGTAGAGGCGCTCGAGCTCCATGGTCGCGGCGTGCAGACGCATCACGGTCAGCAGCCGATGGCCCAGTACACGTTGGGCGATCTCGTCGATGATCGGCAGAATGGCCGCTTTCGGGCCAGTCCTCGCCGCCTCGGTGACCCGCGCCAGGTCGTCGCCGCCGATCACAGGAGTACCACGCGCAAAATGGCCTCGATTGGCTTGGGCGGCGGCGAGACCGTGTTCGTCTCGTGCATCATCATCGCGATCACGAACTTCTGCGCCATACCTCAGTTTCCCCTTTCCGAATTCCTGACGATCCCGCTCCACGGGTCCAGCCCCACCGGAAATCCATCATTGGCCCGTTTCCCTCGCTCGGGCATAGCGAGCGGGCGGACAAGGCAAGATACATTCGGACCGCAGGGTTTTTGGGCGAAGTTCATCCATCAGCGCTGGATTGCAGCCGGGTCGCCACGTCTGGCGCTGGAATTGATCGACCGCGGGGGTTGCCACATCTGGGCAAGGAACGAGCTCGGGCGCTGATCGATGGTCGGCGGGGTGCGATACGAGAGCGAAGGCGCCTTGACGTCGACCGATTGCGTTGGACCGTAGCCTTGATGGGCGCAGTGCACCGCGTGCGCGAATGCTGGAGACAGGAATCGGCGGAAGAGCCGATCCGACGGTGTTGTGGCGGCAAACTCCGCAATGGAAATCTTCAGATTCGGCAAAGCACGGACGCGATTGCCGCCTGACGGGCGGCCTCATCCGGTAGAAAATATCGGAAACACCTACGGCTCTCGCGCGTTGGGGCCAAACCACATGGAAGATCGGTGCAGAACAATCTATCGGCGCGGAATAACCGTAGTTCACGGACCAGCGACTCTTCGATCGCGGTCAGGCTGGTCCGCGGGGGCTTTGGCGCATGCGGCCAGTCGGCCACGACGCCGCTGCCGTACCAACGCCGGATCGTGGTCTCGCCCACTGCGAGCTCGGCCGCCAAGTCAGCAACTGACCTCTTACCCGCTTGATGAAGCCTCGCGTCTTCGGCGTCGTCGCGGCGTTGGCGTGCATGCTCAGCTCCATCACACGAGGCACTTACTTGGCGGCACCGGTTCAGGACTCGCAGTTACCGACGAAATGACGACCAACGGCGCCCACGGAGTCCCGATGAGCGGATACCCCTTCTTGAGACTTGGCTCGCCCGCCCTATGCCGCCTCGCGTCCGGTCGTCGCTTCATGGACCGAGCACTCCCAAATTCGTTCTCCCTCGACATACGTGCCGAGGACCTTGAGATCGAGCACGTGCTCGGGATCGACGGTACGTGGGTTCTTATCGAGGAGCACGAAATCTGCATATTTGCCGACCTCAATGCTCCCGATTTCGTTGTGCTTCCTGAGGTGGAAGGCGGCGTCGATTGTCACTGAGCGGAGGGCCGAGTCGATGTCCATGATCTGATCCGGGCCAATGACGTTTCCGGCGCGGCTTCGACGGGTGGTCGCTAGATGTAGGCAAAGGAGCGCGTGCGGCCAAGTCATTGGCGGATCGCAGTGGAGGGAACTCCGCATCCCCATTCGGACGGCGCTCCCGGCTGGCACAAACTTCGCGGCCGCTTCCGGTCCAAGGAGGGCGTCGCGGAGTGCTTCGCCCCAGTAATACAGGTAAGGCAAGAAGAAGCTGCAGACGACGCCCAGCTTGTTGCAGCGCTCTATTTGGTCTTCGCGCAACGTTCCGCAATGCTCGAGCCGAAACGGACGCTTTGCTTCTGGAAACTCATTGAGCGCCACCTCGTACGCATCCAGAACCGCATCGATCGTGCGATCCCCATGCGTATGGACCGACATTTGATGCCCGCGGGCCGCGTAAGCCCTTATTATTCGCTTCAGCTCTTCGGGCTTGTAGTTCATATGACCGACGCTATCGCGCGGAAGACCCATGCTCGTAAGGGTGATTTCGTTGTTGAGGTATGGCTTCGTCAACCACACGTTCCCCATGAGGACGGACCCATCACCCCACATCTTGATGCCGGCCATCGCGAACCGATCGTTTCCTCCCTCAAAGGGAATCGTCTCGATTCCTTCGGGAACGGCTCTCTGATAGCAAAAGACCCGAATGGGCATTTGCTCCCGCTCCAGAGTCTTCTTGTAGAAGACACTGGTCATTGGCGTCAGTCCCATTTCCGAGCTGGTTGTATATCCAGACTTTGAGAACTTCCACAGCCAATCCCGTAACGAGTCGATACCCCGCCGCTCGCCACAGATCGCATAGAAACTCTCGACGATGTAGTCGCGCGAGCGCTCCTCAAATTTCCATGGTTCACCATTCTCGTCGTAACGAACATGCCCACCAGGAACGACGGGGGTCGCTCGTGTAATATTAAGTGCCTTGAGGGCCGCCGTATTGAGAAAAATTCCGTGCATGTTCGACACCTGCACGGCGATTGGAATCGTCGGTGAGAGTTCGTCGAGCTCTGCCTTGCTAGGCTCTCTGGCGCCCACGTGGAGCTGGGCGTCAAGGCCCAGGAACCAGAGGAAATCTCCCTCCTTTGCCTTCCTAACCCTTCTTCTGATCTTGGCGAGAGCCGCCTCGTAAGTAGGCGTGTGCACCGAGCGAATATCGACCACCGGATCGCCCCAACACAGGGCGCTAAGCAGAGGATGGCCATGTGCTTCGACGAAACCGGGTAACATCGTGCGCCCGGCGAGATCGACCATGCTGGTTTCGGAATCGCGGTAGCTGCTTACGGCTTCCCAAGATCCAACCGCGAGTATTTTTCCCTTTGATATCGCGACCGCTTCAACTTGCATCTGGTCGCCATTCATCGTGACGATCGGCCCGCCGTGAAAAATCGTGTCTGCACCCATCTGTGCTGCTCCTACCTGCTTCCGGGCGTCAAGCGCCGTTGGCTTTCCGTTCAAACATTTCCGTGAGTCTGCCGGTTGGCAGTTCGCCGCGCATTCCTATGAATACGAGCTCGCTTCTCTGATCGCCCGAGGATGAAAGGCGTAGATCGATCGTCGAGCGCTTGCCGATCAGCTGGAAAACGCCACTCTGATCGGTCAAATCCGAAAATCGAACGATGCCCTTCCCGCGCAGGATCGAGGCAGGCAGAGCCTTTACGATCGCAGCGAAGTTGGCTCGGCTGCCGACATGTCCTGACCAGGACCAGCTCTCAAACATGCCGGAGTGATCATGAGTCGTGTAACTGCCGCCGCAGACGGCACAGGCTCGATCGCGGCATGGGCTTTCGGTTTGATCGCAGCGAAATGTTTTCCGACTCGAACGAAGCTGGTGCGGCGCCTCAACGTCTCTATCAGAGAGCAACATGAACGCCGGAAGGACGGCATCGCGCGTTCTTATGATTCTCATCATGGGCAACGCGCCGCGCAGCGTCGTGATAACTTCGTCGACGACTGCCGGCGTCACCAGGTCAGTCTTGTTGAGTAACACATAGTCCGCGACCGCGGCCTGATCGATCGCCAACTCAGTGTTTTCGAAGTTGAGGCCCGGAAAGTTCTCGGCATCGACAACGCAAATCGTACGATCAACCTTTAGTCGGCGAGACACCGACGGCTGCATAAATGCATCGGCGATAGCCATCGGATTCGACACGCCACTCGTCTCGAGCAAAACGCCGTCGAACCTCGGTTCTGAAGACGCGATAGACAGAATTGA
Source organism: Bradyrhizobium sp. 179 (assembly GCF_023073535.1). Lineage (NCBI taxonomy): Bacteria > Pseudomonadati > Pseudomonadota > Alphaproteobacteria > Hyphomicrobiales > Nitrobacteraceae > Bradyrhizobium > Bradyrhizobium sp. 179. The sequence continues at coordinate 11,212 of NZ_JADPJR010000004.1, forward strand.
ACTTAAGAGATCATCCTTGATGCTGCAGCACACACATCCATTTGTAAGAGAAATGATGGAGTCGCTCCGCGATGCAACGAGTCTCACATCGATGTTGAGCGCGGCAAAATCGTTGACGAGAACAGCGAGCCGCTGTCTCGTTTGCTGCAGTATGTTGTTCAGAAGAGTTGTCTTACCCGCACCCAGAAAGCCGGACACGATCGTAACCGGCAATCGTTGCTCCCGGGCGAAATGCAACATCGCGGCATATCCTCGGAGCCTGCGGCAACGGTTACGCTCGTCCGTCGCCCACCACACTTTCCTGTACGAAGTGCGCGTGGTTGGATCACCACTGAAACTCGCAACGACGAAACGATCGTATGAATAAAGTAGCGTAACAATTCTGTCAACGTGAATATTTAGATAAGAATTTCATAAGCATGATTTTGCTCGGCGCGCCGCCGAAACGGCCTGGGCCACTTTGTAAGCCAAAGCAATAGGGCCTCATCATCAACCAGGAAACGGTTGAGTGACGCCGGGTCATTCATGCGGAGTGCGCTCAAGGATTTCGAGGGGGCCTGCACCCGTCGCGATCAACCAAGGAGACGATCGCTGTCGCAACTACCTAAAGCGCGCCAGGAGGGGAGGGCGTGTGTCGCATTCCGCTTTAAGCGACTCTTGGGTGAGTCTCGCTTGCGGATGGTGGGCAGTGCTAGTAGTGCGGAGGAGTGATCACCCACACGACTTTAGCAGGCACCGTCCCAGGGTTCGCGCAGCGATGTTGCGAGGTGCTGCTAAAGGAGAAGCTGTCTCCTTCCTCGAGCTGAAACAGCTTCCCGTCGACCCACAGGTCCAGTTGTCCAGCGATTAGGACTCCCGCTTCGTTGCCATCATGGCTGTATTCCCCGCTGTCGGCCCCCGGCTCAATTGTACTCATGAGTAGTTCTAGCGGGCCAGCGAGATTGGGAGAGAGTAGCTCCTCGGCGATGCCGAGGCCGGTGAAGGTCAATCGGCGGCGGTGCGCCTTGCGAACGACGACGTCCCGTTCGTCGGCCGTCGCCTGCATGTTGCCGTTGAAGAACCAGTTCATATGCACGCCGAGAACGTCGCTCAGCTTTTTCAATACCCCGATCGGCAGCTTCGATTGGTTACGTTCGAGCTGACTCAAGTAGCCGACCGAAATGTCGGCGGCTTGGGCAAGCTGTGCCAGGGTGAGCTTCTTGATCTTTCGTAGCTCGCGAATCTGTCCGCCGACGGCGGCCTCCAGATCCAAGCCTTCTTTCGCTTCAGAGGCGGCCCATTCATCAGCTGCGCGTATCGATCTAATCGCCATCGTTTCTCGTCCCTCAAGGCGGGCGCGTTGCTGTCACGACCAGCCGCCCCTGCAACCTAGTCAAACACCCACTTTCGACAGTCAATCACGGCTTAATCGTTGGACCTGTGTAACACGAGCGCTAAACAGGCCGATTTTTTATATGTGACAACTTTGGAAAAAACACTTATAAGCATGAAAGGCTATTCACATCTGTGAAAAAATGATAAATAATTTCACACATGGTCGTTGGAGCTTAGGTATGACGGATCTTCCAAAGTCGGCTCAAGTCGTCATTGTTGGCGGCGGTATCATGGGTTGCAGTCTGGCCTACCATCTGACTCTTCGCGGTTGGACCGATGTCGTCCTGCTTGAACGTAAGCAACTCACCTCCGGAACGACATGGCATGCCGCCGGTTTGGTTGGTCAGCTCGGGGCAACTCACAATCTGACGCGGTTGGCCCAATATACGACTGAGCTCTATGGGCAGCTCGAACGAGAGTCGGGTCAAAGCACTGGCTATCGCCAGATCGGGTCGTTGGCAATTGCGACCCATCAGGAGCGCTTCGAGGAGTTGAAGCGCGGAGCGTCAATGGCTCGTTGTTTTGGGTTGGAAGTAAACGTCCTCACGGCGAAGGAGGCGAGCGATCTTTGGCCGTCAATGGCAGCCGAAGATCTTGTGGGTGCGGTTCATCTTCCCAAGGATGGTCAGACCAATCCGGTGGACACGACGCATGCGCTGGCGAGGGGCGCCAAGCTTCGTGGGGCGAAGATATTTGAGGGCACTGCTGTAACCGAGATCGTGATCGAAGATGGCCGCGCGGTCGGTGTTCGCACCAAGGACGGCGACATCGCCGCCGAGTTTGTGGTCAATTGCGCGGGCATGTGGGCGCGGGACCTCGGTGCAAGCGCGGGTACAACCGTGCCGCTTCACGCGGCCGAACACTTCTATATTGTCACCGAGCCGCTGCCCGAGATCAAGCGGCACCTTCCCGTGCTGCGTGATGCCGATGCTTGCACGTATTTCAAGGAAGATGCCGGCAAGCTGCTGGTCGGCTGGTTCGAGCCCGTTGCGAAGCCTTGGGGGATGGAGGGGATACCCGAGAGTTTCGAGTTCGATACGCTGCCGGACGATCTCAATCACATCGAGCCGCTGCTTGAGGGGGCGATCCGTCGCGTTCCGATGCTGGCGAAGGCGGGAATCCAGTTGTTCTTCAACGGGCCGGAGAGTTTTACTCCGGACAATCGCTATATGCTTGGCGAGACGCCGGAGGTACGAAATCTGTTCGTGGCGGCGGGCTTCAATTCCATTGGCATACGTTCCGCGGGTGGAGCGGGCAAGGTGCTTGCCGATTGGATCGTCGATGGTTACCCGCCGATGGACCTGTGGGACGTCGATATACGACGCGTGATGCCGTTCCAATCGAACCGTCGTTATCTCCGGGATCGAACGGTCGAATCGCTTGGCTTGTTGTATGCGATGCACTGGCCGTTCCGGCAGCCGGAGACAGCGAGAGGTGTCCGACGTTCCGCACTCCACGATCGCCTGCTCTCGCGGGGGGCCTGCTTCGGTGAGATCGCGGGCTTCGAACGACCCAACTGGTATGCGCCAAAAGGGCGTGAGGCCGAGTACGAATATAGTTTCGGCCGGCAAAATTGGTTCGACTATTCCGCGGAGGAGCATCTCGCCGTGCGCGAGAGTGTCGGGCTATTCGACCAATCCTCCTTCGCCAAGTTCGTGTTCGAGGGCGAGGACGCCGAGCACATTCTCAATCGGATCTGTGCGAATAACGTCTCTGTTCCGGTCGGGCGCATCGTCTACACTCAGTGGCTCAATGAGCGCGGTGGCATCGAGGCGGATCTGACGATCACCCGCGAAGGCGAAAAGCGCTTCCTCATCGTAACCGGCGTCGCCACGCAGGTCAGGGACTTGGCCTGGTTGAAGCGCAACATTCCGGAAGGTGCACGGGCGCTGGCCGTCGACGTCAGTTCGGCCTACTCGGTCCTCGGCGTGATGGGTCCGAAGTCGAGGAGTTTTTTGAGCAAGCTGACGGATGCCGATCTGTCGAACGGTGCATTTCCATTCGCGACTTCGAAGGTCATTGATCTTGGTTATGCCAAGGTGCGGGCAAGCCGCATTACCTATGTCGGAGAACTGGGATGGGAATTGTACGTTCCGACCGAGTTCGTCCAGGGAGTATTCGACCTTCTTCTCGAAGAGGGGGCTTCATTCGGCATGCGCCTCGCCGGCTACCACGCGATGAATTCATTGCGGATGGAGAAGGGCTACCGGCACTGGGGCCACGACATCACCGATGAAGATACCCCACTCGAGGCCGGGCTCGGCTTCGCCGTCGCTTGGTCGAAGCCGCAAGGATTTATTGGGCGCGACGCCTTGCTGCGTCAGAAGGAAGCCGGGCCCAAGCGCAAGATGGTCCACATTGCGCTAGAGGATCCCACGCTGCTTCTCTACCACAACGAACCGATTTGGCACGATGGTCGGCTCGTAGGGCGCGTCACGTCCGGCATGTACGGTCACAGCATCGGAGCCTCTCTTGGTTTGGGTTATGTCGAGAACCCCGAGGGCGGAGGAGTGGATGCTGCCTATTTGCAGGGTGGCAAATTGGAGGTCGAGGTCGCGGGCGTGCGTGTGCCCGCCCGTGCTTCGCTGCGCGCGTTCTATGATCCCGCCAGCAATCGGGTGAAGGACATCGAAGTGGCCGTGTCCGCGGCGGCTTCCTGATCGGTAGGTGTCATGTCTGGAAACAGCAACGTATTCGTCAGCGCCCATGCAGGACAGAGTTCGCCTGTCTCATCGAAGAAACGAATCAATCGTCCCAACTTCGTCTTGACGTTTTCCTGTCCGGATCGGATCGGCATTTTTCACGCGGTCTCTGGCTTCCTCGCCACTCATGGATGCAATATCCGAGACAGTGCTCAATTCTCCGATCGCGGCGCCGGAAAACTGTTCATGCGCATTTCCTTCGACGCGCTGGATAACATTGCAATCTCACGCTTGCGGTCGGAGTTTTCGGAAGTCGGAAAGTCGTTTGACATGGCTTGGCAATTGCATGATTCCGGCTCGAAGCCACGGGTCATGATTATGGTCTCCCGCGCCGGACACTGCCTAAACGACCTTTTGTTTAAATATTCCACGGGAATGCTCGATGTTGAGATTCCGTTGATCGGTTCGAATCATAACGACTTCCATCGCCTCGCGGCCTCCTACGACATTCCCTTCCATCATCTACCGATCACCGCCGAGACAAAGCTGGCCCAGGAAGCAAAGCTAATGGAGCGGGTCGAGCAGGAACGCATCGATTTGATTGTCTTGGCTCGATACATGCAGGTTTTGTCCGATGGGCTCTGTCAGAAGATGTCCGGACGGGTCATCAACATCCATCACTCTTTCCTGCCAAGCTTCAAGGGAGCGCGCCCGTATCATCAAGCCCAGTTAAGGGGTGTCAAGTTGATCGGCGCGACAGCCCACTATGTCACGGCGGACCTGGATGAGGGGCCGATCATCGAGCAAGACGTCTTACGCGTTGATCACTCACTCACGCCCGAGGAACTCTCGGCGGTCGGACGAGATGTAGAGGCCGCAGTATTGACTCGAGCCGTCAAGTTTCACACGGAAAACCGGGTCCTGTTGAACGGCGATCGCACGGTGGTCTTTCGATGAGTATCCCGATTCGGGCAAACGGGACATGAGCGCAGTGTTGATCAACGGTCTTGTCGCGGCGAGGCAGCTTCACCATGATTTGCGCGGCGCCGTCGAAACTCTCGTGGAGCGGGGGGCGACCCCTGGTCTTGCCGTTGTGCTTGTTGGCGATGATCCTGCAAGCTCGGTTTACGTTCGCAATAAGGTGCGCAGGTCGGTCGAAGCGGGACTGCGCTCGTTTCATCACGAGTTGCCCGCCTCGACCAGCGAAAGCGATCTTCTGGCATTGATCAAGCGCCTGAACGCGGCCGAAGACGTTGACGGCATTCTCGTTCAACTGCCGCTACCCTCTCACATTGATGCCCAGAAAGTGACTGCCGCAATCGATCCGGCAAAGGACGTGGACGGTTTCCATCCAATTAATGTCGGCAACCTGTCGCTCGGCGCACCCGCTTTGGTCGCGTGCACGCCACTCGGGTGTATGCTTTTGATCAAGGGAGTCCGTAAGGATCTTGCCGGGCTTTCCGCAGTTATCGTCGGCCGTTCAAACATAGTCGGGAAGCCGCTGGCACAACTCCTGTTGCGAGACAACTGTACGGTTACCATAGCGCACTCCAGGACCGAGGATCTTCCTTTGGTCTGTCGTGGTGCGGACATTCTGGTTGCTGCGGTCGGACGGTCGGGGTTCATTCGTGGCGATTGGATCAAACCTGGTGCAATCGTCATCGACGTCGGCATCAATCGCATCGAACGCGACGGCAAGCAGGAATTGGTCGGTGATGTGGATTTCGAAGGTGCGCGCAGCGTCGCCGGCGCGCTGACACCTGTCCCGGGCGGAGTGGGTCCGATGACCATCGCGTGCCTGCTTAGAAATACGATCGAGGCCGCCTGCCGCCGGCGCGGTGTTTCTTCGCCTCTTGGCGCGGAATAGTTTTGGTCTAAGGAGGGTTGGCCATATCTGGACTGAACCAAGGAGGCTGAGCTTGCGAAGCTTCAGTGCTCCAAAGGAGTGATCAGATGAATGTTCACAAGAATGCGCCTTTGACGCCGAAAGGTCGAGAGACGATGGCAATTCCGAGCATCGGGCGCCTTCTCGTACAGCAAACTTGCTAACCGCTTCGTGGATCACCCTTTCCCACGAAGCCGCACATTCAAATAAATGCTGAGGGGAGGAAAAATGGAAATGGCAGGTCAGCTCAACGGAAAGCTGCATGGCTGGACTAGGCAGCCGCGCTCTGATGGGCCCAGCTCAGGCACTGAACTCGACAGCATCGATGCTCGGCTCCTTGATATCGTGCAGCGTAACAATCGCCTGAGCAGCGAAGAACTCGGCGCCGGGGTCGGCCTGTCTGCATCCGCAGTTCAGCGTCGATTGAAGCGCCTACGATCGGAGGGTGTAATAGAAGCAGATGTTTCAGTCACTTTTCCAAAGGCGATCGGAAGGAATGTGACCGCGTTGGTGCTTATTACCTTCGAGCGCGGTCGAGCCGATATCGTTGATCGATTCAAGCAGGCGATGCACAAGATGCCCGACGTGATGAGTGCGTTCTACGTTACCGGCCAGGCCGACTTCGTGCTGCTAGTTACAGCGGATGATCTGGAGGACTATGAGGGCTTAACCCCACGCCTTGTAAGCGAACATCCCGACATAAAGCGCTTTGAAACCATGATTGTTCTGGATCGGGTGAAAGCTGGCTTCACTTTACCAATCGCCTCCACCTTGCGCGCGCGAACGGGAGATTGAACGTCCTGCAGTTTGGCGGGCGTTCCTCGTGCGGTATGGGACTGAACTGATTTTGGAGCTGTGGCCCGCGCGGGATAGGCATCAACTGTCTAATTTCCTACTGTTGGCTGCTGCTTGCCTGATCGCCGCCGGCTTCGAGCTCTGAACTTGAGGCTTTCGCGATTGATTGCACGTGGACTGGAGCATCGCGAGAATTAACTTGAGTCCGTGATTACGCCTCTGAGACCGCGCTCCTGAAGTAACATCAACCCGCGGGGTGGTAAGGCAAAACCCCACGCGGGGACTGATTTCCCGCGTTTTGCTAATTCGACGAGTCGGAACTTGTTTCGCATCTCACGCAGTTGGACGTGCGTGCAAGTAAGGGGCAATTTCGAGAAGTCCAAGGCTCCGCAGAGCGGAGCTGCCTTGCTGTCCGGCCGCTTAAATGGAGCTTCGATACGAGCTTGAACGCAACCGTTGATCTTCCTCAAGAGCGCGGCATCAACCTGATTCGCGTAGAAACGCGTCCCGCTGGGCTTGCGAGCAGAATTACTGCTGTGCAACGGCCGATATTGCTCGAAACAGGATCCCCCTGCTGCCTACTAGTTGTCCCAGATAAATGCTGTCGGCTCGTCTGACCCGCTTGGCGCGGTCATGCTTTCAGAACCTGAGCCCGGAGCCGAGGCCATCGGCCTCCTACCTCAAGCCCCGTTGAGGAGATTGCCATGCCCAAGCACATCGAGGGAGGGCATTACTTGACTGTGGTCGAGACTCACCGAAACCAAAGTCACGGACCAGAGCAACAAAGGAGCAGCCGATGAGTCAACCTGCCACTATCCCTAACGAACCAACCGGCCGGAAATCGCCGGATCTTGCACGCCTCACTGTCGAAGACGTTCAGGCTGGCTTCGCAAGCAGAGCATACACCGCTCAGTCACTGATTGAAGCTAGCCTGGGTAGGGTGGAGCGATACAACACGAAATACAACGCGATCATCTTTCTGAATCCCTCCGCGGTCGACGAGGCAAAAGAAATCGATAGGCGCCGGACCGCCGGGGAGCACCTTGGTCCACTGGCGGGCATTCCGGTTGTCGTTAAAGATACTATCGATATTGCTGGCTTTCCCACGACGGCCGGATGGTCACTGCTGTACAGCAAAACGGGGGGCGCTGACCTCCTCCCGGAGCATGATGCGCCGGTGGTGGCCCGCCTGCGGGAAGCCGGGGCCGTGATCATTGGGAAGACAAACGTTCCCATTCTCAGTAGCAGTGGTACTCATGCCAACAACAGCTGGGCAGGGCCGACACGAAATGTCGTGGTGCCCGACCGTGCGCCCGGTGGCAGCAGCTCGGGCACCGCGTCTGCAGTTGCCTCGGGTATGGTTGTGCTCGGCTTGGCCGAAGAGACCGGCGGCTCAATTCAGAATCCTGCTGCGGCGCAGGACCTCGTCGGCATCAAACCCACTGTCGGGTTGGTGTCCAACGCCGGTGTTTTTCCCCTGTCAGCAAATCGGGATGTTGTCGGTCCCCTTGCACGATGTGTGCGTGACGCTGCAATCTGCCTCGATGTGCTTGCCGGCTACACATCAGAGGATCCCAAAACTCTCGCGGGTGTCGGGAAGAAGCCAAGGGAAGGTTACATCTCTAAACTTAGAGTGGACGCACTCAAGGGCAAACGGCTTGCTCTTTACGGGAGCGGATGGCGCAAACGATCTCTTTCAACTGAGGCACAGCAACTTTACGATAGAGCAAAACAAGAGCTCGAAGGACTTGGCGCAGTTTTGATTGAGGATCCCTTTTCCGGCTCGGGTTTCGCGGACCTCTGCAAGCCGACTTCTCCCTTTGCGAACATCGACGCGCATGGCCTCGAGTCTGTTCCTTACGACCTTGACAAATACCTTGGCCGGCTGGGCCCTAAGGCCGCGCTAAAGACATTTGCGGAGTTCGCCAAAGCGACTAAGAAAGAAAACCCGTTCGGGCCGGAGGGCGTGCTGAACTACGTGAACAATCTACCGCAGTTCGCGGCGATCCTGGCAAACCCGTCGCAACCGCCGAATGTCAGTGAGTTCATTGCTCTCAAGATGGAGTGTCTCACGATATTCGAGGAAGTCTTTGCGCGCCATCACCTCGACGCCTGCGTCTTTCCCCAGATGCTTCAGGAACTACCGCCGCTGCACGGGAAGGAGCGCATTCTTGCCTCGACGGTCGACCAGATCAACATTGCTGGCCTTCCAGGGATCACCGTTCCTGCGGGCTACTATGCGTCGGGGTCACCTTTCAGTTTGATCTTCGTGGGCAGAATGTGGAGTGAGGCCGAACTGTTGGCGTACGCCTACGCATATGAATCCATAACGCGGCACCGCAAAATACCCGCTCTCGAGATGGAAGGCGCAGCAAGCGCAGACGGCTATAGTTGAGATCGCCGGCCGGAGCAGCCACCGCTCCAATTACGCAATCATTGTTCCGGCCGATCGAGTTACAGCGGGGGGGCATGAATCGGGCCTTTATCGCGCAGCAAAAGAGCTGAGTTGGAACCGTGGTCCGTTGAGGAGGGACACTATCGTTAATCGCCCGCCAAACTGCCTGTCATTTTCGGGCCTTTTATATTGCGGTTTGTTGTCAAGCGCTCCCTTTGAACTCGCCAACGGCACGATGCTAGCGCGCTGCCCAAGCTGACCGCCAGCTCCGATCACCGTTCCAAGCATCGTTGTCGGCATTGCCGCCTATCTCGGATTGCTCAAACTTGGACTCATGGGGACGAAAACCGGCCTCGCCCTGACGCACAGTCGCATAGTGTCGGTGCAACCGCCTATGTCGTCGTGATCGTCTCAACAACTCTGGCAAATTTCGACCGGCGGGGAGCTGGCGGCGAAGAGCATGCGGGCCAACCCGCTTAGAACCTTTACGAGAGTGAGGCTGCCGCTGGCTCGGCCGGGCATCATCGGCGGTGGCCTGTTTGCTTTCCTTCCCTCTTTCGATGAGGTCGTGAAACCGTCGCTGGTCAGCGGACCCTGCCATTGAAAATATAGGAAAATCTACGATCTTCAGCAGGATATGGGTATAGCTTTCGTTTTCATCTCACATGACCTTAAAGTCGTGGAGCATATCGGTCATCGCGTTGCGGTCATGTACTTGGGGCGGATCGTAGAACTCGCCGCGTGCGAGGCACTCTTCGCGAGCGCTGCCCAACCTACACGGGGTGAGTGCGTCGCGCATATCGACGACCGCGAGATCGGACTCTGCTCTGGTCCGCCTGCTGCTATCGACGAGAGTCGGTCCTAGTTATACCATCGCGTGATCTGATCTAGCAGGCTGTTGAAGAACTCAGCCGCGTTCGCAAACGAAGGCTGAATCGTCGCCATTGTGGATGTAGAAGTGGCCGACGAGCCGGCCCGCAGTGCCGATCATAGCCCATCCGCGACCACAGGACGGATCATTCTCGTCGTGCCCTTCCCATGAGAACTCGGCGCAGGCCGATCCGTCTCGGGTGCCGTAGCGCACGTCCAGGAAGCCCTTGAGAGCCCCAAAGGCGATTTCGCCATCGGACTTGCCCTGGAAGGTGAGATGCGCCTGCTCGACGAGGTCGAGAAAGTCGTTGTCCCAGACGTCCATCTCGACGATGCGCCAGCGGCCGACAAAGGCCTTGGCGAAGCCGGGCACCTTGGCCATCAGCCGGTCTCCGCGATCAGCTTGGGCAGTCGCACCAAATTGTAGGCGGTAGCAGCGAAGGTAAAGGCCCATGCGACGCGATCACGGCCACGAAAGCTGGTCTTCTCTTGCCCGGCGACCGTCTTGATCCAGCCGAATGCCTCCTCGATCCGCTTGCGGATGCGCTGGCTGACGGCATAGCCGCCGTGACGGGTCGTTCGCCCATCAATCGCAGAGCTACGGCCGCTGGTGTTCTGTGCAACATGCGGCGTCACGTTCATCGAGCGCAGCTCATTGACGAAGTCTTCTGCATCGTAGGCTTTGTCGGCGCCAAGCGTGATCGCTGTCGGCCGGTCGGCACGAGGCTCAATCATGTGCAGCGCGGCCACCCGTTCGGCATGCCCGTCCGCCAGCGTCAGGCAGGCGTCGACGAGCAGGCCGTGGCGGTTCTCCATCAACCCGTGCCCGATGAAGCACAGCTTCGTCTCCTTGCCTTTGCCCTTGCGGTAGAGCCTGGCATCGGGATCGGTCGTCGAAGCATGGGTGTCGTTCGAGCGTTTCTGGCCATGGAAGTCCGCCTCGGCATTTGCGGCCGCCCCCTTGGGCCGGCGGCTCGCCAGAGCCGTCCTTCGGCCTGACGCTCTTGATCGAGGCCCAGGCCTCGATCAGCGTGCCATCGACCGAGAAGTGATCGCTCGATAGAAGCTTCTTCACCCTGGGCTGCGCCAGCACCGCCGTGAGGAACTTGGCCGCGATGTCGCCTTCCAGCAGCCGGTCGCGGTTTTGCGAGAACACCGAATGGTCCCAGGCCGCATCGTCGACGCCGATTCCGACGAACCAGCGGAACAGCAGGTCGTATTCCAGCCGCTCCATCAGAAGCCGCTCGGAGCGGATCGAACAAAACGCCTGCAACAGCATCGCCCGCAGCAGCTTCTCCGGCGGGATCGACGGCCGCCCAATCGGCGAATAGAGCGCGGCAAACTCGCGCTCCAGCGCCGACAGCGCCTCGTTCACAATCCTCCGGATCGATCGCAGCGGATGATCACGCCGCACCCGCGCCTCCAGATCAACGTAGCTAAACAGCTCGCCCGTTCGATTGTCGCCGCCGCGCACGCACCATCTCCGAATCCCGTCGGAGCCAATGAATCACGGTCACCGGTCGGCGGCGAGCGCCTTTTTCAACGGCCTGCTAGATACCGCTGCGTACGAAAATCGATGGCTGAAGCCTAATTCAGGCAATAACAGCATGCTCAGGATCGCGATCGGCTCAGCGCTGAAATGGAGTGGCGGCGTCAAATCATGAATTCCTTCGCAGGCGATTGCGGTTCTCAGGTTGCATCCGCGCTTCTTGGCGGCCTACGATTCTGCATCTTTTCTTCTGTGCGGTAGCCTCCGGCACGAACAGGCTCAACACCGATTTCTAATGGCTCATCAACGCTGCAATGGATCGGGACCAATGTGCACATCTCACCTAAGATCGAGGCGTGATCGAATGAAAGCACCGCATTTTACCAATCAGCCGCATTATTTCGGCCATTTGGGTCGTTGAATTAGGAAAATTCGGCGTTCACATGCCTATAACGTCCGTTGTGGAGAGGAAGGTTTTCGGTGGCCCAAGGTCACGGAAAAACATGGGAGGGATCAATGAGCCTATCGGTGAATCGTAGACGTTTCATGCAGGCGGGTTCGGCCGCCTTGGCTGCCGGTGCGCTGCCTTCCGCTTCTAGCCGGGCTTCAGCACAATCACCAGGCGAGCTGCGAGTCCTGGTCTATGGCGGCGATGTAGGAAAGGCAAACATCGAGGCTTATGTGAAGCCGTTTCAATCCGAGACCGGGATCAAGGTAACGGCCATTACGGAGCAGATCAGTGCGGCTCAGATTGAGCTGATGGTCACTTCGAAGAACATTACCGCCGACGTAATTCCGCCAGGGCAAAACGGCGCGCTTATAGCAGCATCGAAGGGCTACCTCGAGCCCATCGACTACTCGATCTATAAAAAAGAGGAGCTAGACGGCCTCGTAGACTTTGCTAAGCAGCCATTCGGAGTTGCCGCGATCATTTATTCCTATGTTATGGTCTACAACACCCAGAAGTTTCCGGCGGGCAAGCCGCGGCCCGAGTCTTGGGCCGATTTCTGGGATGTTAAAAAATTCCCTGGCGTTCGCTCACTTCTGTCCGGCCACCTGGGCGGTGAAGGTCCTTTTGAAGAGGCGCTGCTGGCGGATGGCGTGCCTATGGAGAAAATTTATCCAATGGACATCGACCGAGTTTTCGCAAGCCTGGACAAGATCAAACCGCACATTCGCAGGTGGTGGACGCTCGGATCTGAGGTTCAGCAAATCATGCACGACAAGGCAGCCGACATCGTGAATTCTTATGATGGACGGGCGGCTCTGTTAATCGACCGCGGTTCACCCCTCGAAATCAATCGAAATCAGGCGAAACTGACCTTTGATTTCTGGGCGATCCCAAAGGGAAGTCCAAACGTTCGGAATGCACAGAAGTTTATCGAATTCGCTACCCGCGCGGACCGTCAGGCCGCCTTCGCTCAGCTCATCCCATACGGCCCGACCAACCTCAATGCATACAAGCTTTTGCCAGAGGAGCGCGGCCGCAAACTTGCCAGCCACCCTGACTACATGGCGAAGAGCCTTCGCCTAAATGCGCAATGGTACCTTGAAAAGGGATCGGACGGCCTCACAAATGTCGATCGACTCCGTGAGCGTTGGAACCATTGGATTCTTCTCTAGATCGCCAATGATTTGGATAACGAAGCGCGGCGACTGCGCTCGTTCGGTCGTCTTGCCGGAGTGATCCGACTGCGAGAGCACCGCGTAGCCTACGCACTGCGTCGGCGCGGTTGCGCAATAAGCTCATTCTGGAGCAACAACAGTGAACCTGCACGCATATCCCCTTCCACTTGCCGAGGATGAAGTCTTGGAGAAGAGCCCGATTCCACTTCAGATCGAATTTCGCAACGTCACCAAAACGTACGGGCAGCTCGCTGCGGTCAAAGATCTGTCACTCACGGTTCGTCGCGGCGAGTTTCTGACGATTCTCGGCCCAAGCGGTTCGGGTAAAACCACGACCCTGATGCTGCTTGCCGGCTTCATATCTCCTAGCGCGGGCGACATCCTAATCGCCGGAAAATCCGTCGCAACAGTTCCATCCTATCGGCGAGACCAGGGCATCGTCTTCCAAAGCTATGCGCTGTTTCCGCACCTTACCGTGCGAAAGAATTTGGAGTTTCCACTCGAAATGCGTGGCGTACCCGCCGCCAAGCGGGCGCCGCGAGTCGACAGCATCCTCGAGCGTGTGCATCTCAGAGAGTTCGGTGATCGACTGCCGGCGCAACTGAGCGGCGGCCAGCAGCAGCGCGTAGCGCTTGCCCGCGCGCTGATCGCCGACCCGCCTATTCTGCTGCTTGATGAGCCACTCGGCTCGCTCGATCGTAATCTGCGCGAGCAGATGCAGGCTGAGATCAAAACTCTGCATAAGGAGTTCGACATTACCACCATATGCGTAACGCACGATCAAGACGAGGCGCTCACTCTCTCGGACCGAATCATCGTGATGCGCGCCGGTGAGATCGAGCAGACCGACGCGCCGGAGGCCCTTTACGACCGACCGGCGACACGTTTCGTGGCGAATTTTCTGGGCGAGGCCAACATTTTCGATAGTCCCGATTTCAAGGTCGAATCCGAAGTTGCACAGCCAACCGGCAGCTTGGCTATGATACGGCCGGAGCGCATCCGCGTCGCCGCTCCTGCGGCGTCGCAGCGCATCGATGCAGGCCACCGCCAGTTCGTCACCGGCATCGTCGATAACATGATCTATGCCGGGCCGGTACGGAAATATCGCGTGCGTGTCGGGAGCAGCGTGATCATCGTGCGTGAGCATGTTGCTGCTGCGCAGCAGATCTTTCGACCCGGCGAGGAGGTGCGGCTCGACTGGCTACGGTCCGACGTCCGGTTCGTCGCAGCGTGAGGCGCAGAGAGGCAAAGCTGATGGAAACGCTTCAGAAATTGGGCCGAATGCCTATTGCGCTTACGGTGCCGGCGTTCGTGCTCCTACTTGTCGTCTTCGGTGTGCCGATCGTTCAGCTGTTCCTGACCAGCATTAACGCCCCGGCCTTCTCGCTCGCAAATTATCACGCGTTTTTTGGCCAGCCGTCGAATGTCCGCGTGCTCTACCAGACGGTCGAGATGAGCGTGGTGGTCACGGCCATCTGCCTGATCATCGGATACCCCGCAGCCTACCTCATTGTCGCCGCATCGAAGCGCGTGCGCATTGCGCTCACCGTACTTGTGTTTATTCCTTGGCTGACCAGCGGATTGGTGCGCACGTATGCGTGGATCGTGATTCTCGGCGACCACGGCCTGATCAATAATCTGCTCCTTAACATAGGGCTGATTTCCAGCCCGTTAGAACTCGTCTACAATCGTTCGGCGGTCTACATTGGCATGGTGCACATCGTGCTGCCAATGATGATCTTGCCGCTGCTCAGCGTCATGCTGGGCATTGACAAGTCGCTGATGGAAGCGGCCCGCAGCATGGGGGCGCGACCCTCGGCCGCCTTTTGGCGCGTGTTCTTCCCGCTCAGCCTGCCGGGTGTGCGCAGCGGTACGCTGCTGGTCTTCATAATGTGCCTTGGCTTCTACATCACACCTGCCGCTCTCGGCGGCTTGCGCGACGCCATGCTCTCGACGTTTATCGCGGCGCAGGTTTCGAGCTCATTCGACTTGGCGCGCATCGCCACCTCAGCCTTCATCCTCTTGGGCACTGCCGCCGTCGTGCTCTTCATGCTTGGGCTCGATCTATCTGGTAATCAGGGCATTGCGGTGCAATCAACGCGCGCGTCCCGTCGCAGCAAGCTGCCCTCGCTCGGCACCCTGACAAGATTTCTCCGTGAGCTTGCCATCCCATATCGGGCGAAGCGTTGGAGAAGCCAGCTCTATAGGACAATGGGCGACGGAAGCTGGTGGAAGATGGTCGGCACGGTGTTTGTCGTGCTCGTCGTCTTTTTTCTGCTGTTTCCGGGTGTCGTCGTCATTATCATGTCGTTCAGCGCCGGAGCATTTCTGGAATTTCCGCCCTCTGGGTTTTCGCTCCAGTGGTACCATGCGTTTTTTAACGATCCGGCTTGGTACGGTCCTGCCTGGACTAGCATACAGATCGGCATTGTGGTCGCAATACTGTCGACGATCGTGGGCACGCTTGCGGCCTTCGGTCTCAGCCGCACCTTTCCGCGGCTGCGCGCATTGCTGACTATGCTGATCCTGACACCGATTACCTTTCCAGTCATCGTTGTCGGCGTTGCGGCATATCTCGGCCTTGTCAAACTCGGACTGATCGGAACGATATCAGGCATCGCCCTCGCGCACAGCATCGGCTCAATTGGCTTTGTCGTTGTGATCGTCTCGGCCACTCTTGCGAATTTCGACCGGCGTTTGGAGCAGGCGGCGATGAGCATGCGGGCCGGGCCCCTGCGGACTTTCACGAGGGTGACGTTGCCGCTAATTCGGCCGGGCATCATTGGCGGGGCCTTTTTCGCATTCATCCACTCCTTTGACGAGGTCGTCATCACGTCGCTGGTTAGCGGACTGTCGCTTCGCACTCTACCGTTGAAGATGTGGGAGAACATACGTAACGAGATCGATCCGACCATTGCCGCACTAGCATCGCTGTTGGTACTTCTGCCAGTGCTTTGGTTAGCCGCCCTTTACTTCACCTGGTGGCGGTCGAGGCCGACGGCTCAGCTCACGCGGCCAGAGCCGGCGACGACCTGAGCCGCTTGGTTCCCCCAAATTGTGGATTGCTGCTGAAAGTGCAGGGCTTGGTTCGCCCCGGCCGATCTTGTTTCGGTTTTAGCTGCGGACATGGAGATTGAAGATGAAAGCGTTGGTCTGTGGCGCAGGAGTTGGTGGTCTCTCGGCTGCGATCGGTCTGGCAAATATCGGCTGCCAAGTCGAAGTTTTTGAAAGGTCGCCAGAACTGAGAGCGGCCGGAGCGGGACTGATGCTGTGGCCGAATGCCGTGCGCGCACTTTACGCAATTGGCCTGCGAAGGCAGTACGACGCCATATCGGTTAAGATAGAGAAGTTTTTGAATTATGCGCCGGACGGCACCTTCTTATACGAAAAAAACACCAGCGATTGGCCCGAGCGATACGGAGCTCCCAATACTGTGGTGCATCGCCGCGCGCTCATCGACATGTTGGCCGCAGCTTTGGGAATGAACCACATAAAATTTGGACATGAACTCGTTTCGGTTCGCAATGACGGCGATAAGGCGATCTGCGAATTCGAGAACGGTAAGGTTTACACAGGTGATTTAGTAATTGGTGCCGATGGCATCCACTCCAGAGTGCGGCAGCAGATCCTCGGCGGCGATATCAAGTATCGCAAGAACGAGCATCACGCTTTCCGCATGCGCGGTGTTGTTCCGCTGTCTCAAGTGCCCGTGGATCCAGCAGCTCAGACGGGATATAGCGACGATAAATCTTTTTTTTGTGTTGTTCCTCTGGCTGATGGAATGGCCTATTGGTTCGGCTCAGTGGCTGGAGCAACATCTATTGATGAATTCATGGACCACTTCAGCTCGTGGAAAAATACGCATATTCCAAATACGTTGCGGATTACTCCGCGCGACGCAATCCTGGAGAATGAACTCCATGATTTTGAAAATCCTCCGGATCGATGGAGCCTCGGGCGGATCACACTCTTGGGGGATGCCGCTCACGCCATGATGCCCGACATGGCGCAAGGTGCGAGTCAGACATTCATAGATTCCCAGGTGCTGAGTGAAGTGCTGTTGGCCAATCGCGATGTGGAGTTGGCTCTGCGTCAATATGAGAATCTACGGAAGCCCGTAGCATATCACGTGGTTGATCGGTCTAGACGAGGGGGGCTTCGCAAGAACGGATTTGAGCCAATCGCCGTCCGGTATGAGAAGGAGATTGAGGGATTTGTAGTACGCTGATGACCCTAATGTTCAAATACGGCGAGTGCAGCGGATTTTTGATAGTTGAACACAGGCGCGAGTTTGGGGCGTGGCCAGTGCACAGCGCGACGGAGCGCATCAATTCGACGGAGAATGGCAGTTATGTGGGACGCGATCTGGATTAATTGTAACCTCGCCACGATAGCTGATGAGGCGGGCTACGGAGTGATCATCGACGGCGCGCTCGCCATTCAGGAGGGCCGTATTGCTTTCGTTGGCAAGCGTGACGCTCTCGATGGGCGTCCCGACGAGGTTGCCTCAGAGGTGCACGATGCTGGGGGCGCCTGGATATTGCCCGGCCTCGTCGATCCGCACACCCATGTTGTATATGCCGGGAACGGTCGCCTTGACTTTCTCATGCGGATCAACAACGCGACTTCCGCGGAAATAGCAGCAGCCGGCGGCGGTGTGCGTGGGACTGTGCGGGTGACGCGAGAAACGAGCGCGGAAGAGCTTTTCGCAACGGCTGCCCGCCGGGTTGGCGAATTGATCTCTCATGGGGTCACAACGGTTGAGAGTAAATCAGGCTTCGGTCTAGACCTGCAGTCGGAACTGAAGTTGCTGCGTTGCTCGCGGGAACTGGGAGCCGCACTACCGGTCACGGTTGTGTCGACCTTTCTTGGCGCACATATGGTCGCGCCAGAGTACACCGGCCGGGCGGACGAGTACATCGAGTTCCTGGCAGATCAGGTTCTGCCAATCGCCGTGGCGGACGGTTTGGTGGATGCTGTTGACGGCTGGGCCGACACAATGGGTTTCAGCGATGCGCAAATCGGACGCTTGTTTGACGCTGCCCAATCGTTCGGGCTTCCAGTTCGCCTGCATGCTGATCAATGGAGCGACGCATCCGCAGGCGCGCTAGCGGCGCGTTACCGGGCGCTAACGGCCGATCATCTCGAGTTTGCCTCCGAGGCTTCGGTTGAAGCAATGGCTGCGGCTGGGACTGTGGCTGGACTTCTGCCCGGGACTAACTACCGGTTGCGTGAGACTCAAAAGCCACCAATTCAGTTGTTCCGAAAGCACGGCGTCAGGATGTCACTCGCCACAAACAGTAATCCTGTCAGCTCGCCAACGAATTCTCCGCCGATGATCATGAATCTCGGCTGCATGCTGTTCAAGATGACGCCGGAGGAGGCAGTTCGCGGATTCACGATCAATGCAGCTCATGGCCTGAATATGCAGGACGAGCGGGGCAGTCTCACGGTCGGCAAGGCGGGAGATCTGTCGCTCTGGGATATCGAGCATCCTGACGATTTGTCTCACCTGATCGCGGCCAATCGCTGCGTCGCAGTTGTAAAAGACGGCCGCGTTGTTCACGAAGCAGCGCGTCCGCGGCCCTGGAAGCGACCGGTGTAATTGGGCGGCCCGCGGAGAGTGCTAGAGCATCTTCATCCTGTGCGTTCCAGTATTGGCGAGCAGAAGTCTTTGGCCGCCCGAAATTCTCAAGATCTACTCGCAACCTGTCGCTTTCCATAAAAGGGGCTAAAGAGGTAAAATGTCGCATACACGTAATCCTCTTGTCGCTCTAGTAGATGAGGACCAGGAACGGCTCGTAAAATTCCTTAGCGAGTTTTTGAGCATTCCCAGTCCCAACCCGCCTGGTGACACGCGACAGGTTTGCGCTTTTGTAAGCGACTTTCTGAAAAAGGAGGGGGTAGAGCACGAGGTTTTGCAATGCGATCCCGAACTGCCTAACATCGCAGCCACTTTCGAGGCAGCTAGTGCGGGACGGCATCTCACACTCAACGGTCACATGGATGTATTTCCCGTCAACGACGAGGCGAATTGGACGCGCGGTCCGTGGTCTGGCGCGGTCGCAGACGGCTGCATTTGGGGCCGCGGCGCTGTAGATATGAAGGCCGGAACTACGGCATCGATTTTTACATACCTTTACCTGAGCCGGATGAGAAGCCAGCTCAAAGGCAAATTGTCGCTTACCGTCGTTTCGGATGAAGAGACGCTCGGCCCCTCTGGTGCGCGTTTTCTTCTCGAGCAACATCCGCAATTCCGGGGGGATTGCTGCCTGAATGGCGAGCCTGGCGGTCCAACTTCAGTCTGTTTTGGAGAAAAGGGGCTGCTTTGGTTGGAGCTTCGTGTTCAAACCAAAGGGGGGCATGGCGCCCTGCCACATTTGAGCGAAAGCGCGAACAAGATCGCGGCGAAGTTGATTCAGGAACTCGAAGAGATTACTACAATCGCCGCTCGGGACGTAGCAGGTCGATACGGTGTACCGGCTGATGCTCATCGCGATACCCACGCCCGCAAATTAGCAAGAAGTGTCGTGCTGAATATTGGTCAGATTCAAGGTGGCCTGAAAGTCAATATTCTCCCCGCGTCGTGCACTATACACGTCGATATTCGCGTTCCGGATGGACTTTGGGTGGATGAGGTGAAGAAGAAAGTCGAATTGATTCTGTCGCGCTATCCTCAGGTTGAGATGATTGAATTGCGACGTTCTGAACCAAATATCTCCCCTACGGATCATCCGCTTTACCTTGCGGTGCGCGAGAACGCGCGCGCCGTCCGTGGGCATGAAGTATATCCCGCTGTCGCGCTGGGAGCTTCGGACGCGAGACTTTGGCGTGAGATCGGAATTCCTGCCTTTGTCCATGGTCCGGTCGCGACAGGCATAGGCGGGCGCGATGAACGTATCGAAATCAAGGAATTTATGGACGTAGTGAAGATCCACTGCCTGTCGGCATACGATTATCTGATGGGTTCATAGAGGCGCATTGTTGATGGTGGCTAGGCTGTCCATCCTGGAGCTGCATGTGTGGTGGGCGATGTTGCTCGGATTTGCGGGAGCATCGTCGATTACTTTCTAAACCGCTCGGAAACCGACGACACCGTCTCGTCGCTTAACCTCGCAATCGCTCACGGAGGCGATCGGAAGTTCTGACGCGCGACTACGGGTCTCGCATTCATTCTGCTCGTCTTTGGCGGAATCGCCGTAATTGCCTTGCAGAGGTATAGGAGGAGCGGCTAACTGCGCTCCTCCCAGTTTGCAGCCGGCGCAATGGTCGCAAGGAATTAAGGGAGTCGCTTTGTAAATGCCGTGTTCGATCCGGAATTTGTGCTGATTTGCTTCCGCCCCGCCGATGGGCATTTTCATTCCACGCGAGAGCGCGATCAGGTCGTCCCGCCTCCGCCGCGGCAGGTTCTACTGTTCGACTTGCTTCCATCTGCTTGCCGCTTGATCGCTTACGAGCCCAGTTATTGGGGCGCAATCATATACCCCACGCGGACGCAAGTTACCCGCGGCGCGTACAGCCCCCGCAGAGCGTTAGAGCATTTCCTTGCTTAATTGAATCGAAGGGATTCCGGTTTCAGGCGGATTGTGATTCAAGATGCTGACTGGATTGGAGGCCAGCATCGCATGACCGTTAGCGTAGCTCTGCGGCCCTTTTGATTGACGCTTGACGCCTATTTTGAGCGCGTGGTGCGTCGCCGCGGCTTCCATACGTCGGACAAGGCGTTGACTGCGGCCTCAAGCGCCTTCCTATCGACGACGTTGGGATCGAACCGCTCCGGGCCCCAGAGGCGCATGGGTTCGTGCTCGGGATGGGCGGGGTCGCTGATGGCGTCGAGGTATTCGGCATAGCCTGGCGCACCGCCGACGTCTTCCGGAGGACAACGACCGGCGGCCTCGAGCAAGAGGGGAAGTCCCTCCGACGTGGTGTTCTCGAACCACTTTTCGAGCTTGATCACGTGATCCCAGCTGTCGCCGAAGTCGTTGAGATAATGGATCGTCTTCGCCGGTCTCGCGAACGATATCGCAAAGCCGCGCTTTGCTGGCATCCATGGGCTGGTGGCCGTAATCATTGTCGGGGTTGGGAATCCCCCAATGGACCTCACCAGCGAAGAACTCGAACAGGTGACTGTTCGTCCAGCCGAATGCCTCCTGAAGCGTCAGATGCAGCCGATCAAGGCGCAGGTGACGGCTACGACAAGGCGGCGCATCACCTGCGGCTTCACGTCCTTGAGGGTCACCTTGATCCGGACCGCGGTTGTGTTCAGGCTCATGCCGCCAGCCTCCGATCGTGTGCATGCATTGTATAGGTCGACGCCCAGGGAAGAAGTTCGTCCAGTCGCGCCGCAGGCCAACCATTGACGAGCTTGGCGAGAACGTCAGCGAAGCCAGTGCTCGGCACTGACGCCATTGAGCTTACAGGTCTCAATGAGCGAAGCCAGCATTGCCCAATTCTCGGCGCCTTCGTCGCAGCCGGCAAAAGAGAGTTCTTGGCGTTGAGCTTGATCGGCCGCATCGCACGCTCGACAGCATTGGTGTCCATCTCGATGCGCCCATCATCAAGGTAGAGCGTCAGGCCCTCCCAATGCCGCAGCGCATAGCGCAAAGCCTTCGCCGTGTCGCTCTTCTGCGCAAGGTGATCAAGCTTGGCCTCAAACCACTGCTTCAAGGCTGCAGCCAGAGGCCGGGCATGCGCCTGCCTGCCGGCATAGCGCTCGTCCGCAGATCGGCCGCGGAGTACCTTTTCGACCGCGTAAAGCTGGGCGATGCGCTCGAGGGCCTCGCGGGCAACCGGAGCCCGCGCCGGCGCAGCCTCCCGCTCGATCTTCACAAACTGGCGCCGCAGATGCGACCAGCAGAAGGCGAGCGTCCCGGACAGGGCGTCCGCACGCGTCTCTCGGGTCATGGTCTTGTAAGCCTGATAGCCGTCGCGGTGGATGATGCCGCGATAGCCCTCAAGCAGCCGCAAGCCATGAACGGCGCCGCGGCCCGGTGCATAGGCATAGACCACCCCAGGCGGATCAGGCCCGGCCCAGGGCCTGTCATCGCGCGACAGCGCCCAGAAGTAGCCGGTTTTGGTCCTGCCGCGCCCCCGGATCCAGCACCGGCGCCGGTGTCTCATCGACACAGAGCTTCGAGGAGGCGAGCAGAAGCTCGCGCAGACGATGCCACAACGGCTTCAATTCCTGGGCGGCATAGCCGACCCAGAAGGCGAGCGTGGAACGGTCCAGCGCTATTCCGTGGGTCGCCAGCATCTGTGCCTGGCGGTAAAGCGGCAAATGCCAATGATACTTGGCATCGATCACATGCGCGACCAGTCGCTCGGTCGGCAATCCTCCCCTGATCAGTCGCTCGGGCGCGGCGTGCTGGAGGACGACGCCGTGACAAGCGCGGCAAGCCAGCTTGGGCCGGCGGGTGACGATGACGCGATACTGCGCCGGTACGACGTCCAGCCTCTGGCTCTCATCGTGACCGATCTCAAAAAGGACGCCTGCGCAGCACGGGCAGCAAGTTGCAGCGGGCATCAGGGTCTCGATGATGCGCGGCAAATGCTCCGGCAGCTGACCACGATTGGCCCTGCGCTCGGCCGTCCTCTTCTCGCAAACTCTGGGATTGGCGCGATCCTCGGCTGCTTCGAGGGCCGCGACGGCCTGATCGATATCTTCCAGCACAAGCTGCAGCTGATCAGCGTCCAGCTTTTCCGAGGACCGACCGAACTGCGCATCTTTTGCAAGCTTGAGCAACCGCTCGAGCCTGGCGCAGCGATCCAGCAGAGCCGCGGCAAAGTCACGCAGTTCGGCTGGATCGCTCGGCAGCTCATCAGGCAAATCACTCATTGGCCCAAGTCTGCCATGCTTCGCGCCCCGATGCAGCGAAGATTTGTATCTTTACGCAAGCGCTTTCGGCTGCGGGATTCGAGGCGCGTGCATCCGCGTCCAATCCATGCCGGCCAGAAGTGCCGACAGCTGCGCGGCATTCATCCGCATCACGCCGGCCACGATCGGAGGCCATTTGAAGCCGCTGCCATCGAGCCGCTTCCAGTACATCACAAGGCCGCTGCCATCCCAAACGACAATCTTCACCCGATCGGCGCGCTTCGCACGGAACACCACCGCCACACCCTTCATCGGGTCATGGCCCAGCGTCTCCTTCGCCAACAGCGCCAAGCCCTCCGCACCTTTTCTGAAGTCTACAGGTTGCGTCGCCACGTAAATCATGAGGCTCGCGGGCGGCGTCAGCATGAACGTGTCCGTCTAAGCGCCAAGAACACATCACTCAACACAGCAAGGCCAGGAGTCCCCCGCAGCTCCACTCGTGCACCCTGGAGCTCAACCGTAACAACGGCTGCTTCCGGCGACCCAGTGGGCTCTGCGGCCGCCGGCAACGCTGATTCCGACACCACCGGCACGAACGACAGCGTGTCCGCCGCCGCCGGCAATACCAACTGGCCCAAACGCGCCCGCCGCCGCCGGTCATGCACCTGCTGCGGCCGGCAGCCATGGCGGCGGGCGACATCTGTTACAACCGCGCCCGACTCGAGGCTTTCCGCGGCAATCTGCGACTTCACATCATCCGGCCAGCGCTTGCGACCTGCGCCAGCATACACTTCGATACGCGGTGACAACGGTTGCCTTATGTCGTCCGAATGGTCGTCCATTGTGAGCACCCTTGCTGAAGATGACTCTTCTAGCGGTGCTCCCGAGACTCCGCACAAACAATCCGATGGGTCTCTACGCTACGCTTACCGACGACCATCGGCCGACGCCGTTCAAGCAAGGCTTCGATCCAGCCGCCTCCCACCCGGGAGCGTGCCTTTGGGTACCGAACGACGTTGCGTGCTCCGATGACAAGCAAGTGCCTGAGATAGGAATCGCCCTGCTTTGTTATGCGGCCGAGCCGGTCCTTCCCGCCGGTGGAATTCTGCTTAGGCGTCAGGCCAAGCCAGGCCGCGAACTCCCGCCCGGAGCGGAACATGGTCGCGTCCGGCACGGTCGCGGCGAGTGCCGTGGCCGTAATGGGACCGATCCCGGGAATCGAGGACAGCAACTTCGCCATCGGATTTACTTGCTGGATCTCAGCCAGTTCGCGCTCGATGGCCTCGACCTGCCGGTCCAATTCCTTCAGTTGGCTCACAAGGACGACCAGTGCGATGAGGGCGTGGGCCGGTAGCGTCAGTCCTTCGTCATCCAACAAGTCCACTAGACCATCCACCCGTTGCCGGCCTTGCCCGACAATGATTCCGAACTCAGCAAAGTGAGCCCGAATGGCGCAAGCTCTCATGGTGCGTCGGCGGACCAGCAAGCCTCTTGTACGATGAAGCATCAAGAAGCCCTGGTTCTCGGCGCTCTTGATTGGAACGAACCGCATATTGGGACGACTGACCGCTTCGCAGATCGCGGCCGCGTCAGCGGCGTCATTCTTGGCTCCTCTTCGGAGGTAGGGTTTAACATAGGCTGGCGGAATCAATCTGACATCGTGTCCAAACTGCGGAATATCCCGCGCCCAGTGGTGAGCAGTCGCGCAGGCTTCGATGCCGACCAGGCAAGGTGCGAGCGAGGAGAAGAACGACACGATCTCGCCTCGCCGGAGACGTTGGCGACCGGCCACTTGGCCTTGGTCATCAACTGCATGGATGTGAAATACGTGCTTCGAAATATCCAACCCAATTGTGGCGGCTTCCATTGGTCAATTGCTCCTGTTAGCGGGTTCGTCCATCGCCAGTATATCGCCGGCGCCGAGGGAGCGGGGCCGTCTTCCCCATCAACGGCCGGCTGCGGGATGAATTGTTGAACGAGACGTTGTTCACCTCGCTGGCCCAGGCCCGCGTCGCGCTCGGATGCTGGCGCGCCGATTACAACGACACACGACCACACTCACGGCTCGGATGGAGGACGCCATCCGAGTTCGCCACCACCTGCAACCCGCGACGGGATCTGGCGCTGCGCTATGCTGAAGGCTCCGCGCCAGCTCCCGTCGCTACCACCGCCCAAATGGGCAAATCCCACGACCGGGGCGAACTCAGGACTGGATAGAACTTGATGTGGTGGAACGGCCCGCTCCAACAGCATCAAAGTGCTAGAACGTGGTCGTTGTTCGAACGCCACAAAGGAGGGACCGTTCCATGAAACAGGTTATCACCATC
>NZ_JADPJR010000052.1:0-35738 GCF_023073535.1 Bradyrhizobium sp. 179
CGATAGTCGCTACCTGCAAGCTCAACAGCGTCAACCCGGCTGCCTACATCGCTGAAACACTCGAGGCGATCATCGACGGTCATCCCCATAGCAAGATCGCTGATCTCATGCCGTGGCGATTCCGCAAAACGCCAAGCCAGCCTCAATAGGGTCACGGCTAAGCGCTTACCGCGAAGGGGCAATAGGAGACATCTCAAGAAATCGGAAGCCGCATTAACGAGTAGTGCCTGTCTCTTTGATGAAGGCGTCCCACTCCGCATTGATTGTGGTCCGAAATAGGCCGAGAGGGGTCGCGCCCACGCTTTCGACGTCGGCGGATGGGGCACACATTCGGGCGAAGTAGTCGGCGGCGCTGCTTGCCCGAACTCCGGCTGCTTGGGCCTCGGCAGCATGCGTCCGGACACAGGATTTGAGATTGGAAATGACTTGTCTAAGCTGTTCGTTTTGCGCTGTTTGCGCAGACGCCAGCAGCGGGACAAATGCGAACAGCAGTGTGATTGCGGCTTTCAACGGACCGATCCACATTTGGACACGTCACAATGGGAGTGCGTCTTTGAGGCTAAAATGCGAGCGGCGTCCGCTGCGCGAGCGGCTGCCCGTAGTCGCCTTCGGGCCAACAAGAGACATGGCCCGAAGTAAGATCAGCTCGTGTTTGACGTCTAATCGCCGGAAGCAGAATCTTAGGCTGGTGGCAACGATGCGGCCCCGGGCACAGCCACTAATCGCCCCAGCCGCACGGCCGTCAATCCAGCCCAAAGGCGCTGCGATGGCATGATTGCGATGCAATTGTCGTGTGGTGTTACGACGGGCTCGCTGCCGTCGTAACCAACCAACGTACCAGCGTCCTTGATGATTTCACCACCGCGTAGTGGCAAAGCGAACACGAACTCGTTCTTGATAGTCACCGGCATCGTAATCTCAACGAAGCGTGTTGCCTCTTCTGGCAACGCCACTACTCGGCCGCTGACGTAGCCGCTAGGCAGCATCGAGAACCGATCGAATATACGCAGACAGGCGGCGTAGGCCACGTCGGCGCTGGAAGCGGCCCAATGCTGCCCGCATTCGAGAAGCAGTGCAGTCCTCGTCGAACTCGGATCATTGAACTCCCCGAAGTCGCGCATGCGCGCTCCTTGCGCGTGCCCTTTGTCGATAACGACGAGGTCGGCAAGACCCACGGCGCGAGCCAGCTTTCTGCTTTTTTCAAGTGGTCCGGCGAGAACGAGTGGCTCGTTTTGATGCTGAGTCGAATGCAGGTCCAGTAAGAAGTCCGCCTCTTTCAACAGCGGCAAAAGCTCGGCGGCGCGGTGAACGTCAGCGCTCCGGGACGGTCGTTGCGCGAGTATCTCAGGAGCCCAGACTCGGTTCATGTCTTCGTCGACCCATCGACTCGCACGGGGGGCAGAAGGTGTGAACTTTGCATAAGCGTCAACGTTGACGAAGGCGAGCGTTACGCAGCCTCTAGACGGTCGGAAACCACCAGTCAAAAGCCGGTCTAGAGCAATCGCTCCGCACGGCTCATTGCCGTGCACAAGCGCGGTAAGTAGCAAATGCGGCCCTGGCGCTGCCGCTTCCAACCGATGAACGTAGGGGATGCCGATATTTCCGTTGCACCAACGTCCGATGTCGGGAGCAGCGATCTCGACTGGATATTCGAGAATCTGTTGCTTTTGATCGCGCTTTGCTGAGCTCATGCAACTCTTGGCTTGAATTGAGGGTCAGAAGTCATTTCTAGTGAGATAGTTCGCAGATAGCAACTTCGCAGCAAGCAGTAATTTTGGCTGCTATGGGTCAAAAGTGGGCCTCGCACGCTATTTAGTTTCAGATCGAGAACGTGGCTCTGCTGGGGCGATCGGTACTATGGCGTGCGTCCGAAATATCTCTTCGAGCTCGTGCCAGTCCCTCAGCACAGTACGATAAATCCATCGATAGTAGTGCTTCTGACTTACAATCTTGATCACGCGCTCTCGATCTATGAACCGAGAAGTCGCCTCAATCTCCAGCCAGTTCACAAGCAGGTGTAAATACGTTGAGTATTCGTTGTTTGCGCCTTCCGGAAATCCCACTGGCGTGTCCGGATAACGTTGCTTCAATTGGGTTATAACTGGCGCGGTCTCGCCCGCGCAGTCCAGTCCGACCAGATACCAATGCATCTGCTCATGCAGATACTCGCAGAGAATGGCCTCGGGATCGCACAATGCTGTGTTGAGCGTCAGGACCGGGTGACTGTGTGGGATTTCGGTCGGAGCAACACGGAGATGGTCAGTGTATTCAAAACGACGAACATCGTGCTGCTCCCGAAGGCGCTTTACGCATTCGACAATTTTCTCGGCTCTGGCTTGCGCCATCGTCAGGTCAATTGAATACCTAAAATGATCGACCATATCCCGCCCCTGAGTTGCTGTACTTGCCGACTTCTATCTCAGGTCATTTGCATTGCAACCGCGACTTTGTCTGCAAAGGGGCCAAAAGACGACGGCCCAGCAATGCACTTGTGACGAGTGCCATTGATATGTAGCCACCTATGGTGATATAGGACGACTTGCCGTGGCGCCAACCGGGGTTTGCGATGAAGGACTTCCTTAGGGCGGCCAAATTGTTGCTTCTCGACTTGGCCTCGACGTTCTTCTTCCTCGTCTTGTTCTATTTGACGCACAACTTGATGCTTTCGGTTTGCCTGGGCGTTGCACTGGGCCTCACTCAGATTGGTCTACAGTTCGCTCGGCGAAAGCCAATCGATAGGATGGAGTGGCTTAGTCTGTTCCTGGTTGTCGCTACGGGTTCAGTTACGCTCCTTACTGACGACCCCCGCTTTGTTCTTATGAAGCCCAGCATGATCTATGTGATTGTCGGAATCGCGATGCTTAAGCCCGGATGGATGAATCGCTATTTGCCAGCGATTGCGAAGGCAGTCGCATCCGATGTCGCTGTAATTGTTGGCTTCTGCTGGGCTGGTCTAATGTTCGTATCCGCGGCACTGAATGTGTTTGTCGCGCTCGTTTGGAGCGTACCCGTCTGGGCAATGGTCATGCCAGCCTTTAAGATCGGCAGCAAAGTCATTCTCTTCGTCGTTGGTTTTGCAGCCATTCGAGTGACTGTTCGGCGTCGCCTGCGTGCGATGCCTCCAAACGAGCGTGAGGCTTTGCTGGCTTCGACGGGACTGCTGTATGAACCGCCGCTTGTAAAGTCTGCTTAGGGTCAAATTGCGACCTCTAACCTATCGAATTGGGCCTAAGTACGCCTTCAGTCGTCCGAAAGCCGCCGTAGGTTCAGAAGGTGGCAGGTTCGAAAGTGATCGGCCTCACCAACTGAGGAGGTCATCATGACCGATGTCTCAAATGCCGCAGAGAACGTCCAAAAGCGCGTCCCATGGAACAAGGGTAAGATCGTTGGCGCTAAGCCGCCACTTCGGCCGAAGCACGTTTGGTCTATCCGGACGAAGCTCCAGGTTGAGGGACGAATTCGTGATCTGGCGTTGTTCAACATCGCAATCGACAGCAAGCTTCGTGGCTGCGACGTGGTGGGCCTGAAAGTCGATGACGTGGCATCAAGCGGGTATGCGGCCGATAGAGCAAGCGTCCGACAGAAGAAAACTGGACGGCCGGTCAAGTTCGAACTTACAGAGTCTACCCGCCAAGCCATCGATGACTACCTGAGGGCAACCGACAAGAAGCCTGGCGATCGCCTGTTCACCGGCCGCAGAGGCCCTGGGTGCAGCCTGACCACTCGGCAATATGCGCGTCTATTATCGGGCTGGCTGGCCGGTATAGGGTTGGATCCTCACCTGTTCGGAACGCATTCGCTCCGTCGAACAAAAGCGACCCTTATCTATCGGCGCACGGGCAACTTGCGAGCCGTGCAGCTGCTTCTGGGGCACACCAAAATCGAGAGCACCGTCCGATACCTAGGAATTGAAGTCGACGATGCACTTGCAATAGCAGAGCAAGTAGACGTCTGAACCAACTGGGCAGAGCGGACATGCTCTGCCCCTTCCTCGCAGGCGGCTAAGGGCCCAGAAGAAAACATTCACCTCACGTCATTTTTTGAGCCGAAACTGATTTATCCTCGCTGCTGACAGTACCCTGTCAGCAGCGCTTTGCTGACACTACGTAGCACCAGGCCACCAATAAGGATTGGGTCAATGGACAAACCCAGCGTTGTCGTTACAGATACCATCACCGCTGACATGGAGAGTGCTATCGGCGGAGGTCTTGACGCATTCAATGACGAGGTTACTGGGTATGCTGACCGGATCCCCCTGGCGGTCTTGGCCCAACATCCATCCACCGGCGCATTTATGGGGGGAGCGCTCGGCCGATCATCCCTAGGGCTGCTATTTCTTGACCTCTTTTACATACGACCTGAGCACCGGCGTGGGGGTCTCGGAACGATCATTCTGCGAGCTTTCGAGGAGGAGGGAAGACGACGCGGGTGTATTGCTGCCGTGCTGTATACGATCAGCTTTCAAGCACCGGGCTTCTACGCCCGCAATGGATGGCAACGATTCGGCGAAATACCGTGCCTGCCGAAAGGCACAAGCCGCGTGTTCATGTCGAAACAGTTGGCTGCTGTCGCTCCGCTAACCTGATTACCCTTAGCTTACGGCAGCCCCTCGGCCAATGTCCGCTAAAATGCGAAGAACTCAATTGCGCACATCTGGTCCGCCATGCCGGGAGAGCGGACCTCAATTCCGCTAGTGCTTCGTTGATGGGCCACAAGCGGAAATGCCCCTCGGCAATAAATTTGCTCAATGCATGCCCCGAACGACAAAGCCTTTGTCTGAATTGTCAGAACTAGGGAACGTAATTTCCCGTCAAACATCCTAGAGTTGCTGAGACATGGACGTGGGCAGGCGATGAACGGCGTACGAACGGGATTTGTAGATTCCATCGGCAATACGCCATTGATTAGGTTGCGAATGGCCTCGGAGGCCACTGGCTGCGAGATTTACGGCAAGGCTGAATTTCTTAATCCGGGTGGCTCGATCAAGGATCGTGCGGCTCTCGCCATGATCAATGATGCTGAGCAGAGCGGCAAGCTCATGCCCGGCGGTGTCATTGTCGAAGGTACGGCCGGAAATGTTGGCATCGGCATTGCGCTGGTGGCCAATGCGCGCGGTTATCGATGCGTGATCGTGATGCCCGACACGCAAAGCCAAGAGAAGAAGGACATGTTGCGGTTGTGTGGTGCAGACTTGCGACTAGTCCCCGCCGTTCCCTACTCCAACCTCCGTCATTATGCTCGCTATTCCGGCCAATTGGCCGAAGAACTCGGTGCTTTCTGGGCCAACCAATTCGACAATGTTGCCAATCGCGAGGGCCACTACCGCACAACTGGACCTGAGATTTGGGAACAGACAGGCGGAAAAATCGACGGCTTTACTTGTGCCGTTGGCAGCGGCGGGACTTTAGGTGGGGTCGCGCGAGCTTTAAAGGAGCGAAATCCAGCCGTCAGGATTGCGCTCAGCGACCCCATGGGAGCCGCGCTTTATAATTGGTTCACCAACGGCGACCTGACGAGCGAAGGAGAGTCGATCACTGAAGGCATAGGGCAAGTGCGTGTGACAAGGAACCTGGAGGGCACTCCAATTGACGCGGCGTATCGGATCACTGACGAGGAAGCTTTGCCCGTTCTATTCGACTTAATCGAGCATGAAGGACTTGTGCTGGGCGGGTCGAGCGCCATCAACATCGTTGGAGCCATGCGACTAGCTCGCGATCTCGGTCCAGGCAAGACCATCGTGACCATCCTCGCGGATGGCGGGCAGCGCTATCAGTCCAAGCTGTTCAACCCGGACTTTCTGCGTAAGAAAAGTTTGCCCACCCCACGCTGGATGCAATAGCAATCCGCCATCGGGCGACACATCCGCGCGCGCTCCTGCAATGTCTGTTTCTGGTGCCGCCGGACTAACGGCCGGCTGCAAACTTCCGGTCTGCTCCGGCGAACCGACATGCAGCGGCACCCCCATCGGAAGCGACCGTCCCGAGCCGACGTTGGCGCCCGACTGCATCTCGACATTCGCAAACTTTGAAGCGATCATCCCTGAATGACGCCAAATAACCTTCCCGCCTTGATGCAAGACGAAGTACGAGTACGCGCATGGGCAGAGGTCCGTGACCTGTTGGAGTTACAACTCGCTCCGCTTGGTCGCCGCGCTATCTCAGGCCTTGCACCGCGCGCTGGCGAGCGAATCTTGGACATTGGGTGTGGCGGGGGCAAGACTGCTCTGGACCTTGCCCAAGCCGTCGCACCGAACGGCAAAGTCGTCGGCATCGATGTCTCGGCTGCGGTGCTGACTTTTGCGCAGAGCGCCGCAGAACACTGCCAGCGAATCCAGTTCATCCATGCGGACGCTGAGATTTACCCGTTCGAACCGGCCTCATTCGATGCCGCCTTCTCTCGATTTGGGGTGATGTTCTTCGCCGACCTCAGAGCGGCATTCATCAACATCCGTCGTAGCCTCAGGCCCAAAGGGCGCCTCGCCTTCGTCTGTTGGCGCGCACTGCAGGAGAACCCGCTCGACGTCCTGCCGCTCAGGGCTGCGTCGGCCTACCTGCCGCCACAGCCATTCCACGATCCCGACGCGCCCGGCCCATTCTCCTTCGCGAATCCTATCCGCCTGCGCGGTATTCTGGAAAATGCGGGCTTTGCAGAGATCGAGATCACCGCCTTTGACGAGCAGGTCGGGAGCGGCGGTCTAGATGCGATGCTGTCGGTTTGTGCGCGGGTCGGAGCACTGGGTAAGATCCTTCGAGAGAATCCCGAGCTGCGAGCCACAGCTTTACCTGCGGTGCGCGCTGCGCTCGCAGCCTACGACGGACCTGATGGTATCAAACTCAACGCTGCAACTTGGGTCGTTACAGCCCAGGTTCCGGCGGCGTTTTAGCGCCATAAGTCTGCTTTGGGGTCAGAAGCCGCCCTAAGCGGCATCGTCGTGAAGGTCAGCTACGGGCCGATTCTGTTGAAAAAGGCAGCAGTTGCGACTCAGAGATAGCGGTGATTCAGTCTGTCTAATCGGCAGGACTGAAGATCATGATGGGACATCGGCAAGTCGAACAGGCTGCTTTGTTCTACGAGTTTTCGCTCGAGAGGCACGTGCCTTCGGACCACTTGCTTCGCTCGATCGATAGATTTGTCGATCTTGAACAGATTAGGCAGGACCTGGCGCCCTTCTACAGTACGATCGGCCGGCCTTCGATCGATCCCGAGCTGATGATACGGATGCTCCTGATCGGCTATTGCTTCGGTATCCGATCGGAGCGACGTCTGTGCGATGAGGTTCACCTCAATTTGGCTTACCGTTGGTTCTGCCGGCTCGGCTTGGACGGTGCGGTGCCAGATCACTCGACGTTCTCTAAGAATAGACATGGTCGCTTCCGAGAAAGCGATCTCTTCCGTCGCGTGTTCGAGAACGTCTTGCACCGTTGTATCGAGGAGCGGCTGGTCGGCGGTGAAGGATTTGCCGTCGATGCGAGCCTAATCAAGGCCGACGCCAATCGGCAAAAGGGGATTGAAGGCGACAAGGGACTCCCACCGGAGGCCGCAAGCCGAGCGATAAACGAGTACCTGGCCGTCCTCGATGATGCCGCTTTCGGAGCAGCGACCGAGGTCACCCCGAAGTTCGTGTCGCCCGCCGATCCAGCGGCCCGCTGGACGGGCGCGCATGGCGGCCAAGCCTTCTTCGCCTACTCGACAAACTACCTAGTAGACGTCGAGAACGCGGTCATTGTCGACGTCGAGGCAACCACGGCAATCCGGCAGGCGGAGGTGTTGGCTGCCAAGCGCATGATTGAGCGCTCGCTCGAACAGTTCGACCTTTATCCCGCCCGGCTCCTCGGCGACAGCGGCTATGGCTCGGCCGAGATGCTCGGCTGGCTGGTTTACGAGCGCGGGATCGAGCCGCACGTGACCGTGTTCGACAAGTCAGCCCGCGCGGACGGGACCTTTTCGCGCAAGGACTTCACCTACGACCAAACCAGCGACGTCTATACCTGCCCCGGTGGCAAGATGCTGACCACAACCGGAACACTGGTGAACGATGGCGCAACGATGCTCTACCGGGCGAGCAAGCACGATTGCACCGACTGCGGTTTGAAGGCTCGCTGCTGCCCCAAGGACTCGGTCCGCAAAGTGTCTCGCTCGATCTACGAGGCGCTCGCGACATGGCGCGCGAGATAGCACGATCATCGGAGGGGCGTACTTCACGTCGCTTGCGAAAGAAGATCGAGATGCTGTTCGCGCACCTCAAGCGCATTCTCAAGCTCGACCGTTTACGACTACGAGGCCCAAATGGCGCACGTGACGAGTTCACTCTCGCAGCTACCGCGCAGAACCTTCGCAAGATGGCCAAGCTAATCCCGATGCCTATCGCAAGGCCAGCATAGGACCGCTCGATCTCATCCCCAGCTCAACGATTACAAACGGAATACTGCCGGCGTTTTTCAACGGAATCGGCCAAAAGGCGACATAGCAGTGAGCACGCCATTGCCTGGGGACCGGTTCTAGGCCAAAATCACTGGATGCAAATAAGAGATGCTATACCAGAAGATGCGCCCGCTGCCTGCATTGTGTTGAAGCGGTCGATAGCGGAGCTTTGCCAAGCTGACCACCGAAACGACCCTTCCATCCTGGCGCGATGGTTGGGCAATAAGACACATGAGAATTTTTGTGCTTGGGTCAAGCAAACTGATAACTCAGTGCTCGTGGCTGTTGAGAACCAGGAAATCCTAGCGGTCGGATCGGTAACCGATGGTGGAACGATTGGCCTCAACTACGTATCGCCCGATGCGCGGTTTCGGGGAGTTAGCCGCGCCCTTCTGCGGTCGCTGGAAATCCGAGCCGCAGAAAGAGGCAACAATCGGTGCAACTTGACGAGCACCGAAACCGCTCGCCGGTTTTATTTGTCCAACGGCTATGTTGAAAATGGACCGCCAGCCGGTGGATTTGGGACGAGTTCCGGTTATCCAATGACCAAGGCTCTGACCAACTTTGGCCAGCCGAGACCAAAGGGCTAGATCGTCCACAGGGACGACGATGACCGTCACTCGAACGACTGGCGCGGCGCTGTTGTCTATTGTTCCGCTATAAGAGCCATCGAGAGCGTATTCTCATAGTCTCCCTCGATAAGAACCGCTTTTCGGTGTAGCCCTTCCGTCTCGAAGCCAACCCTTTTGTAAAGGGCAATCGCGTTGAAGTTGGCCTCTCGTACTGTCAACTCGATACGCTTAAAGCCAAAAACAAAAGCAGCATGGAGTGCGCGCTCGATGAGCTTACGACCAATTCCATGCCCACGGTACTCCGGCAGCAAGCCCATGCCCAACGTTGCGCAATGAGCGGAGACAGTCCTCCGCAAGTTGGGAAGCACATCACACCAACCGACTACCTGATCATCGACGATAACAACAAACTGAGGCCGTCGTTCTTTGATGTTGTTCAGAACGAAGGACCGCAATTGCTCGAAAGGCGGAGCTTCCATGAACGAAAGAAATCGTCGCTCCCGAGCGACCGCATCCAACGTCGCGCGGAAACCTGAAATATGCTCCTCGGCGATTGGCTTGATTTCATAAATCATGGATGCTCACAGCACGGCTATTTGCAAAGATAGGTCGCCACAAAATAACGGCAGGTTGCCACAAAAAGAAGAACAATCATCGGAATTGACCTCTGGGAGCAGACGCGTCCTCTTAGAAGCCGGATCGAGCCTTCCAGACAGCAGCTTAGGGTCAAAAACAGCGGTCAGCCCATCACTCGAGCGACGTCCGGCTTGCCTCAGACAGCAGACATCGCAGTGGTCCTGGTGGTGTTCAGCTCCGGGCCAACAGGCGACATCGCCTGAGTTGCCTGTTATGAATGGTCAACCGAACGGGGAACCTGGGAATGGTCAAGAAGAAGTCGGTCGCGCCTATCCAGTAGAGAGTTTTCCATGAGCGCTGATGTTGCAATCCGACGCCTAAATTCAAACGATGCAGCGTCCTTCAAGGCTATCCGCCTTGAGGCGCTAAGCGCAAATCCAGAATTGTTACGGAGCACCTTTGAACTAGAGAACGGATTGAGCGTGGTATGGTTCGCGGGCCGCCTTCAAAACGCACACGTCGTAGGCGCATTTCAAAATGGCGAACTTGTTGGGACGGCAGGCTTCTCTATCCAAGAAGGGCAGCCGAATGCGCACAAAGGAAGGTTGTTTGGTATGTACGTTCGACCGTCTTCAAGAAACGTCGGCATCGGGCGGCTGCTGTTGAATTCAGTCTTGGACATAGCTCGCGAGCACGTCGAACTCATCCAGTTGAGTGTCGTCAGAGAAAACCGACCTGCCCGATTGCTTTATGAGAGTGCAGGCTTTCTGGAGTATGGGGTGGAGAATAAGGCCTCAAAGTACGGCAAGAAATATTACGATGAAGCTCTAATGGCTCTCGAGTTTGTGGGACCTGGGAATTTCTCCTAAGGAGAGGAGCCAGAATGGCCAAGCAGAGACCTCTCGACTTAGTGCAGGCGTGGATAGCAGCGCGGAAGGAAAAGGATCTCTATTCCAACACCGCGGTTCACCACCTCCACAGCTTATACCGGACAATAACTGCGTGGTTGCCATCACCTTCGGGGTTGGCCGAGCCCCACGCAGCCTAGTGTTTGGCGGTCGGAGGTTCGTCGCTCAAGCCTCGCAAAGCAGAGACCAAATGTCCAAGATAGAAGTGGCAGAAGACGACATCAATCAAATCTTCGTCGCCCCGGTTGCTCCGGTGGCGCCAAGCGATGGGCAGCTCTGGCGCCAGACCGATATGAGCGCCCAGAAGGTTCTCCAATGGAACGGTACGCGTTGGGTGCAGTATGGCTATTTCCGCGAGGTGACTTCAATAATCCTGCAGGGAGAACAAGAATGTGGCTTCATGGAAGCGCTCGCCTCTGCTCACTGGTTTGCAAAATTGAATGGCTACGAATCCATTTATACGTTCGATGATTCGACCTGGGGGACCGCATAGTCGCACTGAGCATGAAGCGGAATAGATGCGTGGCATTGAGTAAGGTCGGCTTCGGGTCAATCGCGACGGTTTGGCCCGGTTTAGGTTAGGTCCGGTCTACCCCTGACAGGCGACAAACCTCTGTCTCTCATTCGTGAGCTTCGTGACGAGGCCGTCGCGAAGCGGCGGAACCGGGAGGCGAGCGACTGCCTGACGGCATTGAAGCTCCGTCCAATTAAAAAGCAAGCCTAAGCCTAGCGGCGCGGGTACCTGGGCTGTCTCTTGGCCCATCTGCGAAGTTGGGCCCCGTTTGACGAAGATCCGCTCTTCGCGTCAGAGCGTACCGAATTTGCTCAGCGCGAGTTTTTCGCACTTTTTGCCCATCGCGACATATTTCGCTGCCGTTCGAATTCGGCTCCTTGAGGGAGTCGCGCAGAGGTTATCCAGCAAGCGTGGCTGCCGCTTCGGCAGTTGATGCCGTTGGAAAGTCGGCGAAGAGTAGACAAAGGAGCCGGTGCCCCGGCGAACCAATAAGCGGGCGCACTGAATGTTGCCCGCTTATCACTCATTGCCGAGAATAGACTCGACGGCGCTTATCGAAAATGCCCTCCAGCGCGCCTACGGCAGAAGCGGCTATTGCGGCGAAGTAAGCGTTAAGCTACGTTCCCACCTGAGGTTGTCAGCCGGGTTCATCTCTTCCTCTGCTACCCTGCTTCTGCTTCGCTTGAGGGAATTCCGCAGTGAAGATCATACTCGCATCGTGCATGGCCGCGCTTGTACTCTGTCTAACTGGGGCGGCGGTTGCCGACGACTTACAGTCCGTCGGCAACCCCGACAGTCTCGGCTTTTCGGCGCGGCGGCTGGCGCGCATGACCTCCTGGTTCGAGGCGCAGAGTCAAAAAGGCGATCCCTCCGGTTTTGTCGTGGGCATAGCCCGGGGAGGCAAGCTCGCCTACTTGCAAGCCACCGGCTTCGAGGACCACGACAAGAAAACGCCGATGCGGCCGGATTCGATCTTTCGCATCGGATCGATGTCCAAGCAAATCACCAGCGTCGCCACCATGATGCTGGTCGATGACGGCAAGCTCGATCTCGACGCTCCCGTGGCGCAGTATCTGCCGGAGCTGAAGGATATGCAGGTCGTCAAGAAGGATCCGGCCACCGGCGATCCGATCCTTCTGGATCTTGTCCAGAAGGCGTTTGAACCTGCCAAGCGCGCGATGACCATCCGTGACCTTCTGCGCAATACGTCCGGGCTTGTATATGCGGTGCCCGACTACGCCGACCCCGGATTTGGCAATGCGGCGGTACACCTGCTTTACGGCGCGCGGGCGCCGTTCCGGCGCGACAAGCCGATTGCTTCGTTCGTGGCGAGCCTCAGCACACTCCCGCTTCTGCACCAGCCGGGCGAAGTCTGGGAATACGCCATCGGTTATGACGTGCTCGGCCGGGTCATCGAAGTCGTGTCGGGCCAGTCCTTCGATCAGTTTCTTCAAAGCCGCCTCTTCGCGCCGCTGCACATGGTCGATAGCGGCTTCTCGGTATCGCAGGACAAGCTTGCCCGTCTCGTCGCCTTGCCCGGCGCGCAGCCCCAACCGCTCTCGGATGGCGACGTCGGCAAGCCGCAGACGTTCTTCTCGGGCGGCGGAGGCATCGTCTCCACGGTTCCTGATTTTCTGCGCTTCTGCCAGATGCTGCTCAACGGCGGCGAGCTTGACGGCGTGCGCATCCTGAAGCCTGAAACCGTGCGGCTGATGACGACGAACTCGCTGCCGCCCGACATGCACATCGCAGGACACGAGGTCGGCCCGGCTTTCGGAACGGGATGGGGACTCGGCTTCGCTGTTCGCACCGATCCGGACTTCAGCCTCATCCCCGGCGCGGTCGGCAGCTTCAACTGGCAGGGAAGCTGGGGCACGTTCTTCTCGGTCGACCCGGCGCAGAATCTGATCCTCGTCATGATGATGCAGCGAAGCCACTACAGTGAGAACGGATTCTATTTCAATGCCATCCGGCGTCTGCCGTATGCGGCGTTGAAGGTTCCTGAAGCCCCTATTCCCGTCGCGTCGGAGCAAGGAAAGTCCGAAAACCTCGCCGAATATGTGGGGCGCTACGATTTCGGCGGATCGACAAGTTCGCTGGATCGGCAAATTTTGGTCGCCGACGGTAGCGGCTGGATCGGGCTTGAGTCCGCTGCCGCGGAAACAGGCGGGCTTAGGGTGATCAAATTGGCCGACGCAGGCCCCGCCGCGAAGGCGGGCGTCATTGCAGGAGACCTCATCACGGCTGTCGGCGGAGCTTCGATCAGGGGTGTTTCCTTGGAAGCAGCACTTCACCGAATTTCAGGTCCGGCCTATACAGGGATCGAGCTCAAGATCATCCGCCAAAGCCGGAGTGATCCGTTCAACGTCAGCTTTAACCGAGAGGCAGTCCCCGCACACAGCGTCCAGCTTCGAGTCCGTCTCGCGAATGGCCAACTGGTTGTTGAAGCAATAGGCGGCTGGTCGATACTTGATTTTGATAGGGGCCAACTGACGCCCGTGGCGGCTCTTTCGAAAGATGAATTCTACGTCGAGGGCGGCGATCACACGCGGATTGCTTTTACTCGCGACTCTGTTGGCAAGGTCAATGGCGCGGTTCTCAATCGGGGACGATGGGAACAGCGCGGCGCGCTCGCCCAATAGGGCACACTGACGGCCGATGGAGTGGCGGGAGATCGCTGGACCCGTAACCTCAAGGTGTTCGGTGATTCGGGAATGTGCGGCTAGACACTCTGCTCAGGATCATCGGCCGTTTCCAGAATGCGCTTGAATCAGGGCGGCTGTACCTGCCGATAGCTGCACGAACGCTGCGGCTCGCTCTCACACCGTCCAAGCGTGGGTCCATCTCGCTCTTGAATTTAGCGGCCAAATGAGCCTCTCGGACAATGCTTGGAGTGCAGTCGCGCAACAGAAAACTCCCACTCACAGCCTGGTTGGCTTCCGCGCGCGCACAAAGATAAAAGCCGGGACGCGGCATAGCAGATCATATCCCTTCGGGTCTTCTACCCTCAATGCTTCAGAGGGCGTCGGCTCGCAAATTCGCTCGATGAGAAATCCGGCCGCAGTTAATGGCTCAGACAAGTCGCGGAGCGGCCGCCTGTAGTAGCGCATCATCTCGTCGAGCCAGCCCCACCTCTCTTTGTCTCCGAAGCCAAGCGGCTGAGGGCGCTGGAGGAAGAGAACGCGAAGCTGAAGAAGCTTTTGGCCGAGCAGATGCTCGATGCGGCTGCCCTTCGCGAGCTGCTTTCAAAAAAATGGTAGGGCCCGCCGCCAAGCGCGCTGCGGTCGCGCATCTGCAGGCCGTTATGAGCCTGTCGGAACGGCGGGCCTGCTCGATCGTCGGCGCGGATCGGAAGATGATCCGTTATCGCTCCAGCCATCCTCCGGACGCGGCTCTCCGGGGCCGGCTGCGTGAGCTCGCCAACGAGCGGCGACGCTTCGGCTACCGCCGCCTGTTCGTCCTGCTGCGCCGGGAGGGCGAGCCGTCGGGGATCAATCGGATCTACCGGCTCTATCGCGAGGAAGGGCTCACCGTCGCAAGCGGCGAGCTCGCCGCAAGGCCGTCGGAACCCGTGCCCCGATCCTGGTCGAGGCGAGGCCCAACGCGCGCTGGGCACTGGACTTCGTCCACGACCAGTTCGCCAATGGCCGGCGCTTCCGCATTCTCAACATCGTCGACGACGTCACCAAGGAATGCCTGGGCGCTGTTCCGGATACATCGATTTCGGGGCGGCGCGTGGCCCGCGAACTGACGGCAATCGTCGAGCGGCGTGGCAAGCCAGGAATGATCGTGTCCGACCATGGCACCGAGTTCACCTGCAACGCCATGCTCGCTTGGTGCAAGGACACCCTCATCGATTGGCACTTCATCGCACCGGGAAAGCCGATGCAGAACGGCTTCGTTGAAAGTTTCAACGGCCGGATGCGCGATGAGTTGCTCAACGAGACCCTGTTCTTCGATCTCGATGACGCCCGCGCCACGATCGCCAATTGGGTCGCCGACTACAATCTCCAGCGCCCACACTCGTCGCTGAAATACCTGACACCCGCGGCCTATGCCGCCTACCTCACCGCAACGGACGATCGGCTGCGCAACCCCGACCAGCTCCGCCGATCCTCCGTTGCTCCACCCGCGCCACTTGGCGTACAAAACCCCAAGACTCTAACTGCCGCTGGATGAAACTTCAGTGGCAGGTCAATCGGCGTCTTGGATTTTATCCCGCCGTGGGGTCGATGCCAATTGTATCGGTGCAGCCAGTGGGGAAGCTCCTCGGCGCGTCGATCTGAGGTGGGATAGGCTTGCGCATAGGCCCACTCCCTGAGCGCCGTCTGAATGAAGCGTTCGGCCTTGCCATTTGTCTTGGGAGTGTAGGGCTTGGTTCGCTTGTGCTTGAGGCCGAGCTCCTGGCATGCGTAACGGAAGTCGAAGGCTTTGTAGCAACTGCCGTTGTCGGTCATGACGCGGGTGACCGTGACGCCGAGGCCTTTGTAATAATCCACGGCCGCTTTGAGGGAGGCTACGGCGCTTTCGGCTTTTTCGTTCGGCAATATCTGGGAGAAGGCGACGCGGGAGTGATCGTCAATGCAGACGTGGACGAACTCCCAACCGACGCCCCGGTTGTTGCTCTGGCCGGTGCGATCGCCGGTGATGCGGTGGCCGATCTTATCGAAGCGGCCGAGCTTTTTGATGTCGATATGGATCATCTCGCCCGGCGTTTCGCGTTCATAGCGGCGCACCGGCTCGGCCGGCTCCAGGTCGCGGATCCGGTTCAATCCCAGGCGACACAGGATACGGCGCACAGTGGCCGGCGAGATATTGAGTTCGGCTGCGATGTGCTTGCCGGTGTGGCGCTGGCGCCGCAAAGCTTCAACGGCGGTGCACGTGGCAGGCGCTGTTTGGCTTGGCAATGAATGAGGTCGTGACGAGCGGTCGCGCAAGCCATCCACGCCTTCCGTGCGGAAGCGGCCGACCCATTTGGCGACCGTTTTCGGCGTTGTATTGAACTGTCTGGCTGCGGCCGCCTTAGACAGCCCGAAATCCACGACGGCACGAACCATCGCCTCTCGACCTTTCGGTGTCAGGGGAGCATTCTTGTGGGTGTCCATTCGGTTCTCCGCGAATCGCTGGTGTTTGGCGACTTCAGAGTTCCCGGTCAGGGCCGAATGGACAACCTCCTGAAAGACCACATCTAGTCAGTCCGAGGTGTTCGTGCAAATCTAGCCCACGCAGCTCATTGCATCGGTGCTTACTAGGCCGGTGAAGTTTCGAGTCAAGCTCATGTTGAGTGCTCAAATTGCGGCTGCCATCGCAACAGGTAGGATTGCAGCGAGCGCACTGCGATCGCCAGCAGGATGCCGACGAACATCATGACGAAGATGGCGACCATCATCTCGCTGGCATTTGCCCGTGCCTCGGCTTCGATGATGAGCTTGCCGAGGCCGCGCTCGGCGCCGATGAACTCGCCGACGATGACGCCGATCAGCGCAAAGGACACGGCCGGCAGCAGCGAAGCGAACACCCAGGCCAGCGCCGACGGAATCACCACCGTACGCAGCACGGTGAATTCGCTGGCGCCGAGCAGGCGTGCGGCGGCGATCTGGTCACGGTCGACCGCACGCGTACCCTCGAAGGTGTTGAAGAACACCACGAAGAACACGACGAGCCAGGCGGTTGCGATTTTGGAGAGATCACCGAGGCCGAAGATCAGGATCACGAGCGGCACCAGCGCGATGCGCGGGATCGAGTTGAGCGCCACGATGTAGGGTCCGAACACGCGGGCGAGGAAATCGGAGCGGCCGAGAATAAGTCCGGCGGCGATGCCGCTCGCCGAGCCGAACAGAAAGCCCCACCATGTGTTCTTCAGCGTGACGAGGGTCGCCAGCCACAGATTGTTGTCGCTGCCCGTGATGCAGGCGGTGAAGCCAGCCGTGTCAGCGAAGCAGCCGAGCCGCAGAAAACTCTGCCAGATCAGCGATGGCTTGGCGACGAAATAGGGATCGAGGATTTTCGGCACATAGGCCTTTGGCAGCAGTGCCCTGCTCCATTCAAAACCCCACTGCCAGACGACGAGAACGACTGCGAGAATGGCCAGTTGCCAGAACAGGATGATGGTACGGCTGTTGGACATGATCAGTCGGCCCTGGTGCGGCGGAATTCTTCGCCGAGCGAATGCCAAATGTGGGAATAGAGGCGGCCGAATTCGGCGGTCTCGCGCACGGCCACGGGGTCGCGCGGGCGCGGGATGGCGACGTCGAAATCTTCTTTGAGACGCCCGGGCCGTGCCGAGAGCAGGATGATGCGGCTGGCCAAGGTCAAGGCCTCGCCGAGATCGTGCGTCACGAATAGCACGGTCTGCCGCTCGCGTTCCCAGATCTCCAGCAGCGTCTTGTGCATTTCCAGCTTGGTGTGGGTGTCGAGCGCGCCGAATGGCTCGTCCATCAGCAGGATCTCGGGCTCG
This sequence comes from Bradyrhizobium sp. 179, assembly GCF_023073535.1. Classification (NCBI taxonomy): domain Bacteria; kingdom Pseudomonadati; phylum Pseudomonadota; class Alphaproteobacteria; order Hyphomicrobiales; family Nitrobacteraceae; genus Bradyrhizobium; species Bradyrhizobium sp. 179. Next base: position 17,449 of record NZ_JADPJR010000052.1, read on the forward strand.
AGGATCAGCGTGCGCATCAAGGCGACGCGCTGGCGCATGCCGCCGGACAGCATACGCGGAAAGCTCTGCCCAAAGCCCGAGAGCCCGGCCTTATCGACGGCCGAAGCGACGCGCCCCGCGCGCTCGGACTTCGGCAATCCCGCGATCTCCAACCCATAGCCGATGTTCTGCTCCACCGTGCGCCAGGGAAATAGCGTATCGCGCTGGAAGACATAACCGACCCTGGGGTTGACCTTACCGGCCTCGACCGTGTCCTCGTCGACCAGGATGCGTCCGCCGGAGCGCGGCAACAGCCCCGCGACCATATTGAGAATGGTGCTCTTGCCGCAGCCGGATGGTCCAAGCAGTGCAACGAACTCGCCCTGCTTGACCTCGAAGGAGACGTCATCCACCGCCACGAACTCGTGGCCGGATGCGTTGAAGCGCTTGGCAAGACCCTGCACGGCAATGCGGATGCGCGCTGCCGGTGCGTGATCCTCGCCGCGCGCGAGCGCGAGGCCCTGGCCTGGCGCGGCGATCATTTGTATTTCGCCCTGGCCGCCTGGAGGAAGCTCATGTCGACGACATCCTCGTATCTGGTCTCGGGAATATCCGTGCCCTTGCGGTACCAGGGCTTGGCGCCGCGCTCGAACGCGGGCTTGTCGATGACACCGTCATAGGCCCAGGTCGACTTGTCGAAGCGGAGCTCGGCGCCGACCGCGTCGGGGTCGATCCCTGAGAAATATTTTGGTGTGACCAGCGCCTGCACCTCCGCGAGCGGCGTCGCCTTGACAAAGGCCATGGCGCGGTAGATCGCGTTGACATAAGCCTGCACCATGGCCTTGCTCTGCTCGACCGTTTCCCGGAGCGTGTAAATCACCAGCACCGGCAGCGTCCCGCCGAAATCCTTCTCGAACACGCCGGGCTTGGACGTGTCGTAGATCGTCCGGCCAAAGCCCTTCTTCTCGACCTCGACGATCCAGCTCGGCGGCGCCATGATGGCGTCGAACTGCTTGGTCTGGAGCGAGGGAAACATCGTATTGGGTCCACCTCCGGCAACCCAGTTCACCTTGCTGCCGAGCCCGCGTGCTTCGAACACATAGGTGCCGAACACCCAGGTGCCCGATCCGATCGCGGTCGCGGCGACGATCGGCTTGGCGCCATCGGGGCGCTTGTACTCCGCGAGCTTCTCGACCGAATTGATGCCGCTATCGTAGAGGTCCTGCCGGACCATGATGTTGGCATAGGAGCACACCATCTCGGTCGCGAGCAGGATCTTGCAGGGCTTGCCACGGGCACCGAGCTGCAGCGGATGGCTGGCATCACCATGCGCGAACAGCACCTGCCCCGCCGCCAATGTCTGCCGACCGAACGTGCCGGCATTGCCAGTAACGAGCTTGGAATCGAGCCCTTCGTCCTTGAAGTACCCCTTCAGCTCCGCGATCATGCCGATGGCGTAGACCGGCGACACCGGCCCGAACGCGAGCGAAACCTGCTTGGCCTCCGCACGCAATTGCCCCGGCAGCAGCGATGCGCCAGCCCATGCGGAGCCCGCGATCAGCGCCTGGCGCCTGGTCATGCTCATGGGCTCCTCCCCTGGTTCAATCGCGCGGTCGCTCAGGATGGCGCGATCTTGATCGTCCCAGCTTGTCGCAGGTGTTCGATCTCATTCGGCGACATGCCGATCTCGCTCAGGATCTCGCCGCTATGCTGACCGATCCCGGGAGGATCGTAGCGATTGGGCAGACGCATTCCGTCCATGGAGATCGGCAACAGCGGCGTCTTGGCCTCGCGACCATCGGGCAGCCGGATGTCGGTCAGGCCACCCGACCGGTTGAGATGCGGATCATCGAAGAGATCGCCGGGCTTGTTCACCGGCGCATAGGGCAGATCAAGCTGCTCGAGCCGCGCGGCGAGATCGGCTTTGTCCCACTGCTTGAATATCTCAGCGATTTGCGGGATCAGCCAGCTGCGATGATCGACCCGGTCGTTGCTGCTCGCAAAGCGGGGATCGGAGAGCCAGGCTTCGCGATCGAAGGCGCGGCAGAACGCCTCCCATTGTTCTTCGCCGACGATGGTGACGAACAGTTTTGAGCCGTCCCTGGTATCGAAGAGATCGTAAACCGGCCACGGACTGTCCTTGATCGAGTACGGGATCGAGGGCTGGCCGCTGACCACCTCACACATCATAGCCTGCGCCATCAGGAACACGTTGTTCTCATAGAGCGCGCTCTGGATGTAGCGGCCCCGGCCGGTGCGCTGCCGCTCGGCCAGTGCAGCCTGGATCGCGATCACGCCGAACATGCCGCCCATGACATCGTTGACCGAAGCGCCCGCGCGCATCGGCCGGTCGGGCAAACCGGTCATGTAGGCGAGGCCGCCCATCATCTGCACGACCTCGTCGAGTGCGAGGCGGTTCTCGTAAGGCCCAGGCAGATAGCCCTTGAGCGAGCAATAGATCAGGCGCGGTGCAAAGGCCGCCACGCTCTCGTAACCGAGGCCGATCCGCTTCAACAGGCCCGGCCGGAAGTTCTCGATCAAGACGTCGCTGCTGGCAATCAACCTTCGAGCCACGTCCTGGCCCTGTGCGCTCGACGTGTCCAGCGCGATGCTGCGCTTGTTGCGGCTGTAGGTCGCAAAGAAGCCGGCCGCAGGCCCCTTGAAGGTGCGGGTGCGATCGCCCTTGGGCGGTTCGACCTTGATCACGTCGGCTCCGAGATCGGCCAGGATCAGGCCGCAGCTCGGCCCCATCACCATCTGGCTGAATTCGACCACCCGGACGCCCGCCAGCGGACGCAGCTCGGATGCCGTCTCGCGCGCAGCCGTGGTCATGCGGCGCTCCGCAGGACTTTGGGAATCCCGGCCTCGTGCAGATGGCCGGTCAGATGGTTTGCCGGGATGTGGCGGGCGAGAATCTCGCGCGTCCGCATCAGGCGGTCGAGGTCGATGCCGGTGGAGAGCCCCATGCGCTCCAGCATGAACACCAGATCCTCGGTGACGATGTTGCCGCGCGCGCCGGGAGCGAACGGGCAGCCGCCGAGGCCGGACACTGCGGCATCGAAACGGCGGATGCCTGCCTCGAGGCCGGCGACGGCATTGGCGAGGCCCGCACCGAGTGTGTCGTGCAGATGCAGCCGCAGCGTCATTTGCGTTCCGACCTCACGCTGCACGGCGGCGACGATCTGCCGGATCGATTTGGGCGTCGCATAACCGACGGTGTCGGCAAGACCAATCTCGTCGGCCCGCGCTTCGGCAAAGGCGCGCGCGACCCGACATACCGCCGCCTCGCTCACCTCGCCTTCCAGCGAGCAGCCGAAGGAGGTGGAGATCGCACCCATCAATTGCGGCCGCTGCCCCACCGGCCGGGCGTCGATCGCGGCGCGGACCGCGCGAAACCCCTCAACCTGCTCGTCGACCGAGCGGCGCACGTTGGCGCGGTTGTGCGTCTCGCTGGCCGAGATGACGAAATAGACGGCGTCGACGCCGGCGCCGATGGCACGCTCGGCGCCCCTCGGGTTCGGCACCAGCGCGCCGATGGTCGCTGACTTGCGCGCGAGCGCATGCGCCATCACCGCATCGACGTCGGCGAATTGCGGCACGACCTTCGGCGGGACGAACGACCCGGCATCGATCTCGCAGACGCCCGCGGCCGCGATCGTGTCGATCAAGGCGCATTTGGCTTCGGTCGGAACGAAGATGTCCAAGTTCTGGAGACCATCGCGGGGCGCGACCTCGCAAATGTGGACATCGGGCTCGCGCGCCATGTGTGTCTCCCTGAGTAGATTGTATATTGTTGCATAAAAGAACAATCCATGGGACAGTCTGTCAAGCCCGAAAACTTGCGTGCACTGCAATGAGCGCCAGCGACAGTTCCCGACAGCGCAGCGACAAGAACGGTTCTGACCGCGCCGAGCACCTCGCCGGCCTGATCATGGCGCTCGCCCGCCGCGAAGGCATGAAGGCCGGAGACCGCCTGGTCGAGCAAAGGCTTGCGGATGCGCTGGACCTTTCACGCGCGCCGATTCGGCTCGGCCTGAGGGCCCTGGAAGCGGCGGGGCTGGCGCGCGGCGAGCCGCATCGCGGCTTCGTGCTGGCAAAGAATCCCACCAGCGGCGCCGCCCAGCCGGCGCTCGCGGCCGTCAGGCGCAGCGAGCAAGTTTACACGACCATCGCAGGCGACGTGCTGGCGAGCCGGCTGCCGCCCGACGTCACGGAGGCGGAGCTCTTGCGCCGCTATGATCTGAGCCGCGCGGAATTGCAGCGGCTCTTGGACCGGATCGCCGCCGAGGGCTGGATCGCGCGCCTGCCCGGCTATGGCTGGCGCTTCGCGGAGACGGTCTCGAGCCCCGAAGCGCAAGTGCAAGCCAAGGCGTTTCGCGCGGTGATTGAGCCTGCGGCGATCGCGCAGCCCGGCTTTGCGTTGTCCCAGGAGGTGATCACACGCCTGCGCGATCGCCAACAGCGCATCTTCAACGGCGAGCTCGAGAAGATGACGATCGGCGAGATCTTTCACTCCGGCTGCGAATTCCATGAAGAGATCATCCGCGGCGCCGGCAATCCGTTCTTTCTCGAAGCGCTCAAGCGGGTGAACTCGATCAGGCGCCTGTTCGCCTATCGCAGCTTCGCCGATCGTGACGGCATGCGACGGCATGTGCGCGAGCATCTGCGCCTGCTCGATGTCCTGGAAGCCCAACGATACGCCGAGGCGGCGGAACTTATGGTGCAGCACTTGCGGCGCCCCCTAGTGGCGGATCTGTAACTGCTGAGGCGCCGTCCGGCCAACGTTCGCGACGGTTGGAGTCTTCGAGCGGGGGTTAATTTCCCAGAAGCCCCACTCGGCCCATTGATTGACCGCGTGCATTCAGCGCTCACGCTCACGCATTCTCGGGCGTTCACCAGTCTGAGCTATTCGGATCTCCTTATCTCCTTCCGATGGATGACGATCTCGAACCGGTAACATGACTTTTGCCCGCAGAAACGAATGCCCGTTCTCCAGATGTTGGGCGATGCGCTCTTTGGCGAAAGCCATAACGTTCTGGCGAGCATTCTCATCCTTCGGCAGAGCGTCGCGTTCGACAAGCTTGTTGATGACGACTGGGATTGGGCCGCGCTCGGAATCATGCGCGGCCGGCGCTCGGTCTGTTGAGAGCCCCAGCTTTTCCGTCACGGCGATCTGTTGCTGGAGCATTGGCACCATCATATCCAATTCGGTGATTTCCATCTGCGACCTATTCTCGACCGGAGCCTTCACGACAAGATCAGGACGGCCAAGGCTTTCAATTCCGTTCCAAACAGCGCCAGCGGCACTGCGCGATAAGGACGCCGAGCGGCATCCGCTCGAGGTCCAGGCCGGCGGTGCTGATGTTCTCGCCGAGGTCGCCGGCGCCGACCTCGAAGCCGGCTTCAGCGAGCGTTGCGAAGAGTTCGGCTACCGCCCATCAACCCTGAGCGGCCTGGCGCGCTTCTACGAAGGCCTTTCCAGACGACGAGATCGCGCTGCTGAGTCTCAATAGAGGCGGCAGACGGCTGCCGCTTCGCCTCGGCGAGCAGCGCATCGACCTCGACAGTTTCGACGACCTCGGACGCCCCTACCCGGCAGGCGCAACGAGCGCCGACCTCTTCTTCCTACATCTGGCGCTCGTCACCGACGATCCAGCCGCGGTGTGGGCACGCGCCGCGGCTCTGGGAGGTGTGCCGATCTCGACCGACGGCCCGGTAACGCTTCCCGCTAACCGCCGGCGGCGTCACCGCGCTCAAGTTTCGCGACACTGAGGGCCATCCGCTCGAATTGCTGCAATTCCCGTCCGAAAGCGACGGCCGCTGGCGCGGGACTGGGCTCCTTGGTATCGATCACTTCGCGATCGGTGTGTCGGACGCCGACGCCAGTTCACCGTGGTGAAGGTTCCTCCACCAAGATCGGCAATCTAGCGTTCACCCGACGCGTGCGCCTCCGCCATGGAGCCGCGCCGCGACATCGCTGCGCACGCAAAACTTAAGGACTCCTATTGCGATGCCGGAAGACATTCTTTCACCAGGCCGAAGCTTTCGTCGCCCCAAGCAGGCAGCCTCACAAAGTGACGTACTTCACGCTTCGTTTCCAGATCGCCTTCAGGCGCGAATAAGTTCTGGCTTCCTGCGCTTGATGGTCTTCTTCGGCGCGGAGGAAACGTCTTCCATGGATTTGATTACAACGGGGCCCGTTTTGGAAAGCGGGCGACCAATTCTAGCGAGCCGCCCATCGCCTCAACGTAACTTCGCATGGTGGACAGCATCATATCGCTTCGCTTTTCAAGGCGTGAGATGCTGTCCTGCCCGATTTTGAGCGATCGAGCCATTTGCTGCTGTGTAAGCTTCTGAGCTTTACGGATATCCTGTAACGTCAGTTCTTCGGCAATCAACTCCTGCGCCCTGGCCTCAACCTTCTGCCGACGAGCAGGGGGAAGCTTGCCGATCACCTCATCGAGTTTGCGCATATTGATCTCCTATCTCTTCTTCAACACAGGCCGCAGCTTTCGCAAGTGCGCGCTGAAACGAGCGTCGGCTACCTTGATCAAGTTCTTGTAGAACTTCGACTGGTTCTCGCCCTCTTTGTCGCCACCAACAAGGACGATAGCCTGCTGTCGACTATCGAAGGCGAAAGCGAATCGCCAAAGACCATCCTTCCGAAATCGAAGCTCCTTCATACTTGGGAAGGATGAGCCTTCAAGCGTATCGCTCTCCAGCTCGTCGGGTGGAATGCCGCTCCCCTCATCGGCGACCTCGAGCACCACCTGGTGGTTTTCGCGCCGGCGCCGGACCGAGATCGCGGTCTCAAGCGGCGAGTATTTGGCGGCGTTGTCGAGCAGGTTGAAGAGCACCTGCTCGAACAGCACGGCATCGAGCTGGAGCATCGGCAGATCGGCCGCCAGCACCAGCTCGACCTTGTGAGCAGCGAGGATCTTGGCCGCTCGCCGCAGCGCGCTACCGACGATCTCGCTGAGGTCGTGCAGCGCCGTGTTGGGCACGATGGCGCCGGATTCGAGCTTGGTCATGTCGAGCAGATTGGCGATGAAGCGATTGAGCCGCTCGGGCTCGTCGATCACGGTCGCGAGCAGGTCGCGCTTCTCGGTGTCGGAGAGCGCGCCGGCGAGGTCGCGCATGGTCGAGGCTGCCCCCAGCACCGAAGCCAGCGGCGTCTTCAGATCGTGGGAGATCGAGGTCAGCAGCGCCGCGCGCAACCGCTCGGATTCGACGGTACGCTTGACGCGATCCATGTCCTCGACCAGCAGCACGCGTTCGATCGCGAGCGCGCCCTGGTCGACCAGCGCGTCCAGCAGCCGGCGCTGGTCCGGCGTCAGCAGGGGGCCGGCGCGGTCATTGTCGATCCCGATGACCCCGATCGGCCCACGCCCGGTGCGCATCGGCAGGAACAGCCGCTTTGCGCCCGGCAGCGTGTCCGAGCCGCGGCCGGCCGAACGGTCATTGCTCCAGGCCCGGTTGGCGGCGGCAAGATCAGCCTGGTCGAGCTGATCCTCGGGCGGATAGCCCGACTTCACCGTCAGCGGCCCATCCTCCGGCAGCAGCAGCACTACGCGGACCTTCAGCATCAGCGCGATCTGATAGGCCGAGGCCCACAGCACGTCATCGAGCGTGGCCGTGGCGGCGAGCTTGCGGCTGAAGGCATAGAGCTGCTCGGTAGTCCTGATGCGGCCGATCGCGGTGTCGGCCTGCGTGCGCACGCGCGCGGCGACATTGGAGACGATCATCGCCACCACCATGAACAGGACGAAGGCGGCGACATTGGTCGGATCGGTGATCGTGAATGTGTAGATCGGCGGCAGAAAGAAGAAGTTGTAGGACAGCGAGGCCGCGACGGTCGCAAGCAGCGACGGCCACAGGCCATAGCGGACAGCCACCGCCACCACGGCCGTCAGCAGCACGAGGTCGACGTTCTCGATGCCGAAGCGCGGCTCCAGCAGCTCCGCGGCCAACCAGCACGACACCAAGCGATTTCAGATAGGGCAGCGGATTGAAAGGCTCGGACCGCGCCGCGGTCTGCACCGCCGACTTCGGTGCCGCCTCGTCCGGCAGCTCGTCACCGGGAATGACGTGAACGCTGATATTGCCGGCGCGCCGCACCAGGTCATGCACGACCGAGCCGCGCGTCATCGCGCGTTGAATTCGGCAAACGGCTGCCTTGCCCGATCTTGAGCACGATCATCAACTGCCTGCCCGGCTGCGTCGTTCGGCCCGATAGGGATCGGCCGATCTGGGCTCCGAAGCCGCTGCCGGTAAGCACACTGGATAGCATGTCAATCGCCGACCGCGAGCGAATGAAAGCACGCTACCTAGCTGAGAAGTCGGTGTGCTCAATTGCGCTCGGGCTGCCCGGTACTGACCTATTCCGATGCGCTCCTGCGCGAGCAGTTTGTCAAAACCGGCACGCATCTTATTACCGCAGAGCGGCGTGCCTTGACGTCGCTCTGACTCCGATGGTGACCCCGGTCGCGGGAGGAGCTGTCCAAATTGCCTTCTCCAAGGGGATTGGCGACTTAGAAGTCGAACGTCATGCCGGTGGTGACGGCTTCGGCCTTGTTGCCGGCAACGACGTTGTTGTTGGCATCGCGCCCGCAGACACCGTAGCCATGTCCGCTGACACCCAGGCAGTAATGCGCGCCGGGGCCGTTGCGCAGATAGCTGCCCACCATGTACCAGCTCACGAACGGGCTGAAGTGATACTTCACGCCAAGCGCGTACTGGTCGGCACTGGAATCGACGGTGTTGAGCGCGAAGTCCGCGGCACCGGCCGGAGCCGAAACCGCGACCCCGGGGGTGGGATAGGCATTGATGACGCCGGTGCCGGGCGAGCCCGGCGAGGCGTTGGCGTGAGCCCAGGATGCGCTGACATCCCATTTGTCGACGGTCTGGGTCGCACTCAGGAAGTAGCCGTCGCGTGATCGCTCGTTGAAGGCGGCGACTGTATTCTCGCGGCGCATGATCTCGTAGATGCCGTAGAGCTGGAGGTTGCCGATCATGTCGTTGAACCTGTAGCCGGCGCCGACCTTGGCGGCCCATTCGTTGGCGATGCCGACCGCGCCGGGCGGCACGACCAGCACACCGCCATTGCTCAGCGGCGTCACGGCCTCGTCGCCGGTCCGGTTGGTGCCCTCATGCAGCTCGTAAGCGGCAACGCCGGTGAAACCGCCCTGATTGTAGGTCAGCGATGCGCTGTAGAGATTGCCGTACGAGCCGTCGGTGCAGCCTTCCGGCGCCGATGTGAGCGGGAAGCCCGAGCCGCTGCCGCGCGCCGAGGTGGCAGGGCAGTTGAAATCGCCGAGCGCATAGTCGCTGTTGTCCTTCGCCGTGTTCTGTCCCGGCGAGATCATGAGTGTGGCCTGGAAGCCGTTCCAGATTGGCGATTCATACCAGATCGCATGCGCGGCGCGCCAATCGAACTCGGCGCGGAGATCGCCGCCGGTATTGCCCATGATCGAATTGTAGTCGCCGAGCGTTGCCGAGAACGGATCGAACTTTGCCGTGGCCCGCTTGTAGGGTGTGTCGGCCTTGCCGGCCTTGATGGTGCCCCACGGGGTTTCCATGCCGAGGAAGCTGTCGCGGGTGCCGAACGCGGCGCGTTCGGTCGGAACGGCTGCGACCTCGACGAGGGATTCGAATTGCGCGATGGCCGCCCAGCCGGAATAGCCATAGGGATCGAGATCGTGCCGCGCGCGAACGCCGAAATAGGTAAGGTTGCTGGAGACGCCGAACTTCGTGCCCTGATCGTAGACGCCGGGGTTGAAGATGTCGCCGGAGAGATCGACGTGGCCGTAGAGCGTCACCGTGGTGTTGTCGATGAACGGATTGCCTCCAGGCGCCTTGCTGTAGAGCGGAGCGCCGCCGATGCTGACGACGGTGTGCTCGGGCGCAGGTGCGGGCGATGGTGCCACCGCCGCATGCAGAACCGGATTGCCCTTCGGCGAAGCCGGGGCGACGGCCGTCGCCGCGGCCCTGGGCGTGCCCATGTGATTGACGCGTTCGCGGAGCTGCGCGTTCTCTTTCGCGAGCTTGGCGTTGCTGCGCTCGAGCGCATCGAGGCGGGCAACAACATCGTCGATGGTTGCAGCTCGCAAGGGATGACTCATTGTGGTTGCACAAAGGGCCGCAAAGCCCGTGCCGAGCAGAAAGGCCTTCCTCATCTGGTTTCCCCTTATCGCCGCGAGCTCTCCAACGGGCCCGGGATAAGGCGGAAGCTAATGTATGCCAGATGCCATATACAATCGGATTGGTGCGATGCTACTCACTTTCCGGCGGCCTGTGTCTTGTCTGCAACTATTCCTGACAAAGCGTGTCGCGCGGCGATCTGTCGCATTGCGATGGGCCAGGCCGGTTCCGCCTCGCAAATGGGTTCAGTGAGTTGCTTCAATCGCCCCACAGCGTTTCGCCGCGCGCAAGACGGTGGGCGATGTCAGTCTGGAAAGCCGGCGGCCCGAATGCGAACCACTCATCGCGGATCTGGTAGACGAGAAGTCGTCTGTTCTCGGCGCAAAATCGCGTCATCCAGTCCAGCGCCTTCTTCTTTGCCTGCTCGCCGACCGGCACCGCGACGTCGACCGGCAGGCCGCGCCAGAGGAAATTGGCGGCGAGCATGATCATGCTGGCTTGGTCCGGTCGCATCCAATCCGGCAGCGGGCTCGATGCAACCAGCCAGCCGCAGACGAATTCGCGGCAAGGATGCTGTGGACGTTCGGGATAGATCGAGCATTGATGCGCCACGCTGAACGGGCACGGCTGCCCTTTGCCGACCTTGTGGCCGCGCACCTCGATCTGCAGCCAGCCATCGCAGCAGGCGGTGCAGGGGCCGCAGAATCTCTTGGGGGGTCGATGCAAGGCGCGACGGCTCTCATGGTGGCAGACAACGGTAGCTAGGCTCAATACTGGCGTCGAGCCCCCCGCATCCTGCTTCGGCTCATTCTGAAGCGGCGCAAATGCCTCCCGGCGCGCTGCGGGAGAATTGCTCTATCGGCTGACATGGAATCAAGCAATGTGGGTGATCTTCCATTCGCCCTCGTTGCCGCTCGAAAGGCCTAGCGAGAAGATTTCGAGCGTAGGGACGCCCAGCCAGGCGCCTCGTGCGCCTGCCCGCGCGCAGGTTCACAAGTGGAGCCGGCCGAACCGATAATGGTCTGCTTATTCGGCGCGATGCCGAAGTTCGGCGTCGAACGCAAGTGCATCCAGAGCACGATAGATCGACACTTCCCGACGCATCTCGATCTGCGGCGACCAAGGCCGGTTTCGACGTCGCGCGTTTGAGGCCTGTGCGCTGGTCCCTCAGCGCGCCGGACATCATCGTTCGATCTTGAGCTGCCGGACCTTCAGGCGCTCGACCGAATCCGCGCCGGGGTCGGACGCCCCGATCATCATTTTCTCCGTCGCGGCAGGCGCAGACGGCAAGATGCGACAGATCCAGGCCGGCGCCGACGACTATATTGTCAAGCGCTTCGGCATGGCCGAGCTGCTGGCTCGTGAAGCCGCGCCGCGGCGCTGCTTCAAATCGGCGACCAAAAATCCGGTCGTCGTCGCCGGCCCGCTCTTGTCGAACTCTTAACGCGCACGGCCGTCGCTAACCAGAGCCTGGTGACACGAAAGGTATCGGCTGCTGCATGTGCTCGCGATGCGTGTCGGCCTCGTCGTCACGCACGACCAGCTGCTCAAGAAGCTCTAAAGCGGCGATCAGCGCGACAACATCCAGTGCCGGGGCATTCTCGTGCGCAAGCTGCGCCAGAAGGTCGAGAGCGACCTCATTCAGAAATTCAGCGCTTTCTGTTTCGGTGGTTCGTCTGGCGGAAACGCGATCGAGAGTTGACCATTGCCGCGTACAGGAACGCCCATCGCCGGCGATATCAACGTGATGTGATCCGCTTCGGATCAACTCCATCAAATGATGGCGACGGACCACGGCGCTGTTAATCGGCTACCGCAGCGCATTTGACCAAATTTATATCCCTCGTTCCTTCTATCGAACCGCAGATCAGCGGACCGCTACCACTGACGCGCGGCAAGCGCTGTAACATCGCACTGTAAGGTGCTCGTCAGTTGCACCTGCTAACAAGGTTCCGTCCGCCGCGCTCGCTTCACGCCGCGCGCATTGCGCATTCCTGCCGATCGAGAGCACGGACATCCGAAGTGGATCAAACGGGGCTCTGTGATGGCATTTCGCATCAAACATGCGGGCATGACGGCGAGCATTGCGGCCATGGCCGCCATTGCAGGCGGTGCCTGGTTTCTGACGCGTACCGGCGAACTGCGCTCCGCCAAGGCGGAGCAGCCGGCAGCCGCTAGCGACGTCGATATCGCGCAGCAGACCATCACCATGACCGACAAGCAGGCCGATGCGTTCAAGGTGCTCGCCGCCGAGCCGCGCGCCTTCCGCGTCGTCAAGCAGGCCGTCGGCTCGATCGACTTCAACCAGAACATGCTGGTGCAGGTGTTCACGCCAAATCCCGGCAAGATCGTCGACACCTTCTTCAACGTCGGGGACACCGTCGCCAAGGGCGCGACGCTGTTCACCATCGACAGCCCCGATTTGCTGCAGGCTGAATCCACGCTGCTGGCCGCGGCCGGCGTGCTGGAGCTGCAGGGCCGCACGCTGACACGCGTGAGACAGCTCTTGAAGACCGGCGGCGGCGCGCAGAAGGACGTCGACCAAGCGATCTCCGACCAACAGACGGCTGAGGGCAATTACAAGGCCGCGCGCGACGCCGTGCGCATCTTCGGCAAGACCGACGAGGAGATCGATCGCATCGTCGCCGATCGCAAGGTCGATTCCATCCTGATCGTGCCGAGCCCGATCGCCGGCCAGATCGTGACGCGCAACGCCGCCCCCGGTCTCTACGTCCAGCCCGGCAACGCGCCGGCGCCCTACTCGCTCGCCGATCTCTCGACGATGTGGATGGTCGCAAACGTCATCGAGACCGACGCGCCGTCCTACCGCATCGGCCAGTCCGTCGCCGTCAGTGTCCCCGCTTATCCCGGCGAGGTGTTTCGGGGCCACGTGACGACGCTCGGGCTGAACATCGATCCCACCACGCACCGCCAATTGGTCCGCTCCGTGATCGACGATCCCGCGCACAAGCTGCGCGCCGGCATGTTGGCCGGCTTCTCGATCGAGACCGAGGGACCGAAGCAATCCGTCGCCGTGCCTGCGGACGCCGTGGTGCGCGAGGGCGACGGCACCATGACGGTGTGGGTGACGCCCGACCGCCACCGCTTCGAACGGCGCAGCATCATGGTCGGCATCGCGCAGGACGGCTGGTACCAGATCCTCGACGGGCTGAAGCCCGGCGAGCTGGTGGCTTCGAGCGGCGCGATCTTCCTCTCGAACAAGTTCGCCACCGCGGTCACGGGCTGATCGAGGCGTCGATCGCCCCAGCGCGCCGGCCCTGAGTCAAGAGATCGTGGTCAAAAGCATCCTCACCTTCGGCCTGCCCCGCAGCGCGATCATCGTGCTCGGCCTCGTCGTGTTCTGCGCGGCGGGACTGGCCGCCTTCAGCAAGCTGAACATCGAGGCCTATCCCAATCCGGCGCCGGTCATCCTGGAGATCACGGCCCAGGCGCCGGGGCTCTCGGCCGAGGAGATGGAGAAGTACTACACCATCCCGATGGAGGTCGGGCTCTACCCGACGCCGGGCGTGGTTAACATCCGCTCGACCTCGTTCTACGGCCTCTCCTTTGTCCGCGTCACCTTCCGCTACGGCGTCGACTATTATTTCGCGCTGACCCAGGCCGCCAACAGCATCCAGCAGAACATCCAGCTGCCGGGCAACCTGGTGCCGACCATCCAGCAGTCGAGCCTGGTCGGCGAGATCTACCGCTACCAGCTGGTCGGCCCGCCGAATTTCGGCCTCACCAACCTCCGCACCCTCCAGGATTATGTGGTCACCCGCCGCCTGATGACGCTGCCTGGCGTGGTCCAGATCAATGCCTGGGGCGGCACCACCAAGCAGTTCAACGTCGATGCCGACCTGCAAAAGCTCGAGGTCTACAACATCACCGTGCCGCAGCTCGTCACCGCGCTGGGCAACGCCAATGTCAATGTCGGCGGCCGCGAGATCGCGATCGGCGAGCAATCGGTCAACATCCGCGGCATCGGCCTGATCGATTCCGGCGGCGCCGACGACGTCACCAAAGGCTACAAGGTCACCGACATCGAGAACATCGTGCTGACCCAGTCGAACGGGTTGCCGATCCAGATCAAGGATGTCGCAAAGGTCTCGGTCGGCTTCGTGCCGCGTCTCGGCATCGCCGGCAAGGACAAGCAGGACGACATCGCCGCCGCCATCGTCGTCATGGGCCGGACCCAGCACACCAACGAGATCATCCCGAAGGTCGAGGAAGAGGTCGCCAAGATCAATAGCGACGGCACCCTGCCCCCGGGCGTCAAGGTCGTGCCCTATTACGACCGCTCCTCGCTGGTCGGCGTCACCACCCATACGGTGCTGCACAATCTCGCGTTCGGGTGCCTGCTGGTGTTCGTGATCCAGTGGATGTTTCTGGGCGACCTGCGCTGCGCGTTGATCGTCTCCGCCAACATCCCTTTCGCACTGTTCTTTGCCATCATCATCCTGGTGCTGCAGGGCGAGGATGCCAATCTGCTGTCGCTCGGCGCGGTCGATTTCGGCATCATCGTCGATTCCGCCGTCATCATGATGGAGAACATCTTTCGCAATTTCCAATCGAGCCCCGACAGCCGCGCGCGTGTCCTGCAAAATCTCGCCGAAGGCTATTGGGGCGCCGATCCTACCGCCCCGACCCACGGCCAGCCGGCCGCCGCGCGCTGGACCGAACGGCTCCGGATGATCTTCGTCAGCGGGCTCCAGGTCGACAAGGCCGTGTTCTTCACCGCCGCGATCACGGTGACCGCCTTCGTTCCGCTGTTCACGATGGAGGGCGTCGAGGGCCAGATTTTCGGGCCGATGGCCCGCACCTATGGCTATGCGCTCGCCGGCGCTCTGCTCGCGACCTTCACCGTGACGCCGGTGCTCGCCTCGCTGCTGCTGCCTGATCATATCGAGGAGACCGAGACGGCGATTGTCCGCGCGCTTCGCCGCGCCTACACGCCGGTGCTGCGCTGGGCGCTCGGCCACGTGAAGCTTGCATTCGTTGCGGGCGCCATCTTCCTCGCCATCTCGACGCTGGCCGCAAGCCGGCTCGGCAGCGAGTTCCTGCCGGCGCTGGAGGAAGGCAATTTCTGGATCCGCGCGTCGATGCCGCCGACCATCTCGCTCGACGCCGGCACCGAGGCGACGCGCAAGATGCGCGACATCCTGCTCCGCCATCCTGAGATCATCACGGTGGTCTCTCAGCACGGCCGCCCCGACAATGGCAGCGACGCCTCGCCCTTCTCCAATGTCGAGCTGTTCGCCCCGATCAAGCCGTTCGACGAGTGGCCCAAGGGTCTTACCAAGGAAAAGCTCACCGAGGAATTACAGCAGGAGTTCGACGAGGAGCTGCCCGGCGTCACCTTCAACTTCTCGCAATACATCCAGGACAACATCGAGGAAGCGCTGTCAGGCGTGAAGGGCGCCAACTCAGTCAAAGTGGTCGGCCCCAACCTCGACGTGCTGGAGCAGACCGCGACCAAAATCATGGACGTGATGCGCGACGTGCACGGCGTCGCCGATCTCGGCGTGTTCCATCTGGTCGGCCAGCCCAACCTCGACATTAAAATCAACCGCGAGAAGGCCGCCCGCTACGGCCTTAACACCGGCGACATCACCGCGGTGGTGCAGGCAGCGCTCGGGGGCACCGTCGCGACCAACGTACTGGAGGGCGACCGCTCCTTTGCGGTCGCGG
Organism: Bradyrhizobium sp. 179; assembly: GCF_023073535.1. NCBI lineage: Bacteria > Pseudomonadati > Pseudomonadota > Alphaproteobacteria > Hyphomicrobiales > Nitrobacteraceae > Bradyrhizobium > Bradyrhizobium sp. 179. The sequence goes on from NZ_JADPJR010000052.1 coordinate 33,259, forward strand.
TCCGGCTCGATCCAAAGTTCCGCCAGAGCATCGACGCGGTGCGCGATCTCAAGATCGCCTATTCGACGCCGTCAGGCACCAACGCCTACATTCCCCTCAGCGAGCTTGCCGACATCACGCTCGACACCGGTGCGCTGTTCATCTACCGCGAGCGCAGCCAGCGCTACATCCCGATCAAGTTCAGCGTACGCGGCCGCGATCTCGGCGGCACCGTGGCAGAGGCACAGGCCCGCGTCGCGGACAAGGTTCAGCTTCCGCCGGGCTACCGCATCGTCTGGTCCGGCGAGTTCGACAATCTGGAGGCCGCGAAGGCACGCCTGATGGTCGTGGTGCCTGTGACGCTGCTCCTGATCTTCGTGCTGCTCTACAGCCTGTTCAATTCGGTGCGCGACAGTCTGCTGGCACTCGCCGGCATCCCTTTCGCGGTCGGCGGCGGGCTGATCGCCCTCTATCTCGCCGGGCTCGATTTCAGCATCTCGGCGGCGATCGGCTTCATCTCGCTGTTCGGCGTCGCGGTAATGGACGGCATCCTCAACATCACCTATTTCCGCGAGCTGCGCGCCTCCGGCATGAGCATCGCGGAAGCCGTCTTCCACGGCGCCGAGCAACGTATGCGGCCGATGCTGATGACCGCGCTCTCCGCCGGCGTCGGCCTGTTCCCGGCGGCGCTGTCCCACGGCATCGGCAGCCAGGTGCAAAGGCCGCTGGCAACAGTTGTCGTCGGCGGCATGTTCATCGGCCCGTTGCTGCTGCTCGTGGTCGCTCCGGCGTTGCGCAAGGTCTTTCTGTCGCGCGAGACAACGCCGACACACGAGGACAGCGCGGCCGCCTCGCCGCCGGAAGTGGCCCATTAGGATGCGTTGCGTGATGATCAGCCGAGCGGCTCGCAAATCACTTCTCGCCAGCGCCGCGAGCGTCCTGCTTGCAAGCTGCGCGATGGGCCCGAACTTCGAGACGCCGCCGGCGCCCGCCGTGTCCCGCTACACGCCGGAGCCGCTCGCCTCGCCCCGGGTCGATGCCGACGGCCCGCGCGTGCCGCGGCAGCAATTCGTCAACGGAGCCGACATTCCGCCGCGCTGGTGGGCGGCGTTCCGCTCGCAGCCGCTGAACGAGCTGATCCGCCTGTCGGTCGAGCACAATCCGTCGCTGCAATCGGCGGAGGCCGCGATCCGGGTCGCCAATTTCAATGCGCTGGCGCAGCGCGGCCTGTTCTTTCCGCAAATTGGCGTGAACTACACGCCGTCCGATCAGCAAATCTCCAACATGGCGACCTCCAACCCAGTGGACTCGCCACAGTCGCGCTACGCCCTGCACACCGCGCAGCTCAACATCAGCTTCGTGCCCGATATCTGGGGCCAGAATATCCGCGCCGTCGAAAGCCTCGACGCGCAGACCGAGCAGGCGCAATACCAGCTAGAGGCCGCTTACGTCACCCTCACTGCTAACGTCGTCACCGCCGCCATTCAAGAGGCATCGCTCCGGGCCCAGATCGCCGCGACCGAGCGCATCGTCAAGATCGAACGCGACATCCTCGGCATTCTCAGGACCCAGGTAGAGGCAGGCCAGGCCCCGCGGGTCGACGTGCTGACGCAGGAAACGGCGCTGGCGCAGGCCGAGCAGACCTTGCCGCCGCTGGAGAAGCAGCTCGCCGTGCAGCGCGACCTCCTCACCGCGCTCGCGGGGCAGTTTTCCGCCGACGAGGTGTTGCAGAAATTCGATCTTCACCACCTCACCTTGCCTGCCAATCTGCCGGTGAGCCTGCCGAGCACGCTGGTCGCGCAACGGCCGGACGTGCGTGCGGCAGAAGCCAATCTGCATTCGGCGAGCGCGCAGGTCGGCGTTGCCATCGCGGCGCGGCTGCCCAATCTCACATTGACAGGCAATCCCGGCACCAGCGCCTTCACGGCGTCGCAGATGTTCACGCAGGGCACGCTGTTCTACACGATGGCCGCGAGCGTGACGCAGCCGCTGTTCGACGGGCTCACGCTCTATCACAAGCAGAAGGCCGCCGAGGCCGCGCTCAACGAGGCCGAGGCGCAATATCGCCAGGCGGTGATCACAGCGCTCCAGAACGTCGCCGACGCGCTGCGCTCCCTGCAGGCCGACGCCCGCGCCGTGCAGGCGGCGATCAAGGCCGAGACCGCGGCAAAAGCGAGCCTCGACATCGTCCAAAAGCAGCTCGTGCTGGGCCAGATCACCCAAGTCACGGTGCTGAACGCGCAGCAGGCCTATTTCAGCGCCGCTATCACCCGCGTCCAGGCGGAAGCCAGCCGCCTCTCCGACACCGCCGCTTTGTTCATGGCGCTCGGCGGCAGCTGGCCGGCCCTATGCACGACATCGGTGTGGCGGGATTGCGTCCGGACGGACCCTCCCACCGGTACGCAGGGCTATCGCATATGGCGAAGCATACTGAGGAGGAAGGCATCATCCCAGCCCGCGCGCTTGATTTTGCGTCGAATCGAGGCGGTGTCGGGATGAGA
>NZ_JADPJR010000148.1:0-34085 GCF_023073535.1 Bradyrhizobium sp. 179
GCAGCCTGCCGGCCTGAAACGCCGCCTCCAATACAGGCAAGCACACGTTCGCGAAGATCCATCGACAGCGGTTTCGCCATGCCCGCCGGCCTCCAATCCAGGCGGCAAGCTTGAATCATCAAAACGCTGATTTGTGAATCCCCAGCGATTCAGTCCGATGGGCTAACGCTCTAGCCGAAAATCCAGGCGAGACTGGGCATCGTGGCGCGCCACGGAAGACTGGAAAGCCTGCCACGAGCCAGCGGAATGGTGTGTGGGCGGGAAAACACGCTCACTTTGGTAATAAAGCTACATTTAATCCGGGTATAATTGTCTTCGGACCTAGCAAATCGAGCGCTTCATTACCATGTCAGGCAGGGGCAGTGAGATGGCCAAGAGGCTATTTCTGCAGGCGCTGTGACTGTCGTTTCACCTTGACTTGATCGATTCTCGCTTATAGAAAGCGCCTCACTTAACGACAGGCGGTGAGCATCGCCAGCGTCGGAACGGGCCACCCGTTTGATCCCTCAGGGGGTCGCTAGGCGGGCACCAACCTCGACGAATGCCGCTCAAACGCTGTCGATCATAGCTAGGCAATGCCAGTGCGATTTTAGTTCTCTTGAGCACGTTCTCATGAGATCGAACTCGGATGCATGACCTCAGTGCGCGGGCCACGGCATTGTGCTGACCGGTCCAATACTGCGGTCCTCTGCGGCGTCGAAGCGCTTTCCGCTCGGTGATGGAGCGGTTGGCGCAATTTCGCTTTGTGCGGATTGATCTGCGCAAGGCGGCTCCGTCGGGCCGGTAGCTCGAAAGAATTTGCGGTCCCGGCAACGGGCCGCGGCAAGACAGCGGACCCGGAAGGGGCCGCGGCAGAACAAAGGGTAAGGCCAGAATGCCGACGATCAACCAGCTGATCGCTCAACCGCGGGAAGTGCAGAAGTCGCGCAAGAAGGTGCCGGCGCTGCAGCAGTCGCCGCAGAAGCGTGGTGTTTGCACCCGCGTCTACACCACGACCCCGAAGAAGCCGAACTCGGCGCTTCGTAAGGTCGCCAAGGTGCGCCTGACCAACGGCTTCGAGGTGATCGGCTACATCCCCGGCGAAGGTCATAACCTCCAGGAGCACTCGGTGGTCATGATCCGCGGCGGCCGCGTCAAGGACTTGCCCGGCGTGCGCTACCACATCCTCCGCGGCGTTCTGGATACCCAGGGCGTCAAGAACCGTAAGCAGCGTCGTTCGAAGTACGGCGCCAAGCGTCCGAAGTAAGCGGGAACCTCGTCCATGTCTCGTCGCCATTCTGCTGAAAAGCGTGAAGTCCTTCCCGATCCGAAGTTCGGGAACATCATCGTCACGAAGTTCATGAACTCGGTGATGTATGCCGGCAAGAAGTCGGTCGCCGAGGGCATCGTTTACGGTGCGTTCGGTATCATCGAAACCAAGACCAAGCAGAACCCGCTCGGCGTGTTCGAGCAGGCGCTCGAGAACGTCATGCCGACGATCGAAGTGCGTTCCCGCCGCGTCGGGGGCGCGACTTACCAGGTTCCGGTCGAGGTTCGCTCGACCCGCCGGCAGGCTCTCGGCATTCGCTGGCTGATCGCGGCCGCGCGCGAGCGCAACGAGAAGACGATGACCGAGCGGCTCTCGGCGGAGCTTTTGGACGCATCGAACAACCGGGGCAACGCCGTCAAGAAGCGCGAAGACGTGCACCGCATGGCGGAAGCCAACCGCGCCTTCTCGCACTATCGCTGGTAACGGCGAAACAAACGGACTCGCAAGGAACACCCCATGCCCCGCCAACATGCCATCGAGGACTACCGTAATTTCGGTATCATGGCGCATATCGACGCCGGCAAGACGACGACGACCGAGCGCATCCTCTATTACACCGGCAAGAGCCACAAGATCGGCGAAGTGCACGAAGGTGCCGCGACGATGGACTGGATGGAGCAGGAGCAGGAGCGTGGCATCACGATCACCTCGGCTGCGACCACCGCGTTCTGGAACGGCAAGCGCCTGAACATCATCGACACGCCCGGCCACGTCGACTTCACCATCGAAGTTGAGCGCAGCTTGCGCGTGCTCGACGGCGCCGTCTGCGTGCTCGACTCGAACCAGGGCGTCGAGCCCCAGACCGAGACGGTCTGGCGCCAGGGCGACAAGTACAAGGTTCCGCGCATCGTCTTCGCCAACAAGATGGACAAGATCGGTGCGGACTTCTTCAAGTGCCTGGCTGACATCGTCGATCGCCTCGGCGCCAAGCCCGTCGCGATCCAGCTTCCGATCGGTGCCGAGAACAACTTCAAGGGTCTCGTCGACCTCGTGAAGATGAGGGGCGTCGTCTGGAACGATGAATCGCTCGGCGCGAAGTTCGACTATGTCGATATTCCGGAAGAGCTCGTCGACCAGGCCAAGGAATACCGCGAGAAGATGGTGGAAGCCGCCGTCGAGCTCGACGACGACGCCATGGCCGCTTATCTCGACGGCAAGGAGCCGGACGAGGCGACGTTGAAGCGGCTGATCCGCAAGGCGGTGCTGACCGGCGCGTTCTATCCCGTGCTGTGCGGCTCGGCCTTCAAGAACAAGGGCGTGCAGCCGCTGCTCGACGCCGTCGTCGACTATCTGCCGTCGCCGCTCGACGTGCCCGCGATCAAGGGCACCGACGACAAGGGCAACGAAGTCGTGCGCAAGGCGGACGACAAGGAGCCGTTGGCGCTGCTCGCGTTCAAGATCATGGACGACCCGTTCGTCGGCACTATCACCTTCTGCCGCATCTACTCCGGCGTTCTACAGAGCGGCACCGGCGTCGTGAACTCGACCCGCGAGAAGAAGGAGCGCATCGGGCGCATGCTGTTGATGCATGCGAACAACCGCGAGGACATCAAGGAAGCCTATGCCGGCGACATCGTCGCGCTGGCGGGCCTGAAGGAAGCGCGCACCGGTGACACGCTGTGCGATCCCGACAAGCAGGTGATCCTGGAGAAGATGGAATTCCCCGAGCCGGTCATCGAGATCGCGATCGAGCCGAAGTCCAAGGCCGACCAGGAGAAGCTGGGCGTGGCGCTGGCCAAGCTCGCCGCGGAGGATCCGTCCTTCCGCGTGTCGACCGACCACGAGTCCGGCCAGACCATCCTCAAGGGCATGGGCGAACTTCATCTCGACATCAAGGTCGACATCCTCAAGCGCACCTACAAGGTCGACGCCAATATCGGTGCGCCGCAGGTGGCGTTCCGTGAGCGCATCACCAAGCGGGTGGAGCACAGCTACACGCACAAGAAGCAGACCGGCGGTACCGGCCAGTTCGCGGCCGTGTCGTTCATCGTCGAGCCGAACGAGCCCGGCAAGGGCTTCGAGTTCGAATCGAAGGTCGTCGGCGGCGCGGTGCCGAAGGAATACATCCCCGGCGTCGAGAAGGGCCTGGAGAGCGTGCTGTCGTCCGGCGTGGTCGCTGGCTTCCCCGTGGTCGACGTCAAGGTGACGCTCGTCGACGGCAAATATCACGACGTCGACTCGTCGGCGCTCGCCTTCGAAATCGCCTCGCGCGCCTGCTTCCGCGAAGCGCTCCAGATGGGCAAGTCCGTTCTGCTCGAGCCGATCATGAAGGTCGAAGTGGTGACCCCGGAAGACTACACCGGCTCAGTCATCGGCGACCTGAACTCCCGGCGCGGTCAGATCCAGGGTCAGGACATGCGCGGCAACGCCAACGTCATCAATGCGATGGTGCCGCTCATGAACATGTTCGGTTACGTGAACAATCTGCGCTCGATGAGCCAGGGTCGCGCGACCTTCACCATGCAGTTCGACCACTACGCAGAAGCGCCGGCCAACGTGTCGGCAGAAGTCCAGAAGAAGTTTGCCTGATTGTCGTCGGTCTCAAGCTGACGATTGAACGGAGAGTCAAATGGCCAAAGCAAAGTTTGAACGTAACAAGCCGCACTGCAACATCGGCACCATCGGTCACGTCGACCATGGCAAGACGTCGCTGACCGCGGCGATCACCAAGATCCTCGCCGAGACCGGCGGCGCGACGTTCACCGCGTACGACCAGATCGACAAGGCGCCGGAAGAGAAGGCGCGCGGTATCACCATCTCGACCGCCCACGTCGAGTATGAGACGAAGAACCGCCACTACGCCCACGTCGACTGCCCCGGCCACGCCGACTACGTCAAGAACATGATCACCGGCGCCGCCCAGATGGACGGTGCGATCCTGGTCGTGTCGGCCGCTGACGGCCCGATGCCGCAGACCCGCGAGCACATCCTGCTCGCCCGTCAGGTCGGCGTGCCCGCGCTCGTCGTGTTCCTCAACAAGTGCGACATGGTTGACGATCCGGAGCTGCTCGAGCTCGTCGAACTCGAAGTCCGTGAGCTGCTCTCGAAGTACGAATTCCCCGGCGACAAGATTCCGATCATCAAGGGTTCGGCACTGGCCGCTCTCGAAGATTCCGACAAGAAGCTTGGCCACGACGCCATCCTCGAGCTGATGCGCAACGTCGACGAGTACATCCCGCAGCCGGAGCGTCCGATCGACCAGCCGTTCCTGATGCCGGTTGAAGACGTGTTCTCGATCTCGGGCCGCGGCACCGTCGTGACCGGCCGTGTCGAGCGCGGCGTCGTCAAGGTCGGCGAGGAAATCGAGATCGTCGGTCTGCGCGCGACCCAGAAGACCACCGTCACCGGCGTCGAAATGTTCCGCAAGCTGCTCGATCAGGGCCAGGCCGGCGACAACATCGGCGCGCTGCTCCGCGGCACCAAGCGCGAGGACGTCGAGCGCGGCCAGGTTCTGGCCAAGCCCGGTTCGGTCAAGCCGCACACCAAGTTCAAGGCCGAGGCCTACATCCTCACCAAGGAAGAGGGCGGTCGCCACACCCCGTTCTTCACCAACTACCGTCCGCAGTTCTACTTCCGCACCACCGACGTGACCGGTGTCGTGCACCTGCCGGAAGGCACCGAGATGGTGATGCCGGGCGACAACATCGCGATGGAAGTGCACCTGATCGTGCCGATCGCGATGGAAGAGAAGCTCCGCTTCGCGATCCGCGAAGGCGGCCGCACCGTCGGTGCCGGCGTCGTCGCCTCGATCATCGAGTAAACAAGCGAATAGGGAATGGTGAGTGGCGAATAGGGAGTTCTATTTCGCTACTCGCTACTCGCCACTCTACTCAAAGAAAGCACGGCAATGAACGGCCAAAACATTCGTATCCGTCTCAAGGCGTTCGACCATCGTATCCTCGATACGTCGACCCGTGAGATCGTGAACACGGCGAAGCGCACCGGCGCGCAGGTCCGCGGACCCATTCCGCTGCCCACCCGCATCGAGAAGTTCACCGTCAACCGTTCGCCCCACGTCGACAAGAAGAGCCGCGAACAGTTCGAGATGCGCACTCACAAGCGCCTGCTCGACATCGTCGATCCGACCCCGCAGACCGTCGATGCTTTGATGAAGCTCGACCTTGCCGCCGGTGTCGACGTCGAGATCAAGCTCTAAGATTTTGGATCCCGTTCGCGTCAAGCGGACAGAAAGAACAGGAAGCAAGCCGATGCGCTCCGGAGTGATCGCACAAAAGGTCGGGATGACGCGGGTCTTCACGGAGGCCGGCGAACATATCCCCGTGACCGTGCTGAAGCTCGGCAATTGCCAGGTCGTAGGCCACCGCACCGAAGAGAAGAACGGTTACGTCGCGCTCCAGCTCGGTTCTGGCAGCCGCAAGACCGTTTACATGCCCAAGGCCGAGCGCGGTCAGTTCGCCGTGGCCAAGGTAGAGCCGAAGCGCCGGGTCGAGGAATTCCGCGTCACCGCGGATGCCATGATCCCGGTCGGCGCCGAGATCCAGGCCGATCACTTCGTCGTCGGCCAGTTCGTCGACGTGACCGGCACCTCCGTCGGTAAGGGTTTTGCCGGCGGTATGAAGCGCTGGAACTTCGGCGGTCTGCGCGCCACGCACGGTGTGTCGATCTCGCACCGCTCGATTGGTTCGACCGGTGGCCGTCAGGACCCCGGCAAGACCTGGAAGAACAAGAAGATGCCCGGCCACATGGGTGTCGATCGCATCACCACGCTCAATCTTCGTGTCGTCCAGACCGATGTCGAGCGCGGCCTGATCCTCGTCGAAGGCGCCGTTCCCGGCTCCAAGGGCGGCTGGATCCGCGTGCGCGACGCCGTCAAGAAGCCGCTGCCGAAGGAAGCTCCGAAGCCCGGCAAGTTCAAGGTTGCTGGCGAAGCGGAAGCCGCCCCGGCTGCGCAGGAGGCGTGAGATGGAATTGAAGGTCACGACCCTCGAAGGTAAGGAAGCCGGCTCGGTCCAGCTTTCCGACGCCATTTTCGGCCTCGAGCCGCGCGAGGACATCATCGCGCGCTGCGTGCAGTGGCAGCTCAACAAGCGCCAGGCCGGCACGCACAAGGCCAAGGGCCGCGCCGAGATCTGGCGCACCGGCAAGAAGATGTACAAGCAGAAGGGCACCGGCGGTGCTCGTCATGGCTCGGCCCGCGTGCCGCAGTTCCGTGGCGGCGGCCGTGCCTTCGGCCCGGTGGTGCGCTCGCACGCCACCGACCTGCCGAAGAAGGTCCGCGCGCTCGCGTTGAAGCATGCGCTCTCGGCCAAGGCCAAGGACGGCGATCTCGTCGTGATCGAGAAGGCCGCCCTCGAAGCCGCCAAGACCAAGGCGCTGCTCGGTCACTTCTCGGGCTTGGGACTCACCAACGCGCTGATCATCGACGGTGCCGAGCTCAACAACGGATTTGCCGCGGCCGCGCGTAACATCCCGAACATGGACGTGCTGCCGATCCAGGGCATCAACGTCTATGACATCCTGCGCCGTCAGAAGCTCGTTCTGACCAAGGCCGCCATCGATGCGCTGGAGGCGCGCTTCAAATGACGAAGAACATCGAGCCTCGCCACTACGACGTGATCCTGTCGCCGGTCGTGACCGAAAAGGCGACGATCGCCTCGGAGCACAACAAGGTGCTGTTCAAGGTGGCCGCGAAGGCGACCAAGCCGCAGATCAAGGAAGCGATCGAGAAGCTGTTCGACGTCAAGGTCAAGAGCGTCAACACGCTGGTCCGCAAGGGCAAGACCAAGGTCTTCCGCGGCAATCTCGGCTCGCAGTCGAACACCAAGCGCGCGATCGTGACCCTCGAAGAGGGTCACCGGATCGACGTCACCACCGGTCTGTAAGGTCGTACGACGATGGCACTGAAGACATTCAATCCCACGACGCCGGGCCAGCGCCAGCTGGTCATGGTCGATCGTTCGGCCCTGTACAAGGGCAAGCCGCTGAAGGCGCTCACCGAGGGCAAGAAGTCCTCGGGCGGTCGCAACAACACCGGCCGCATCACCGTGCGCTTCCGCGGCGGCGGTCACAAGCAGACGCTGCGCACCGTCGACTTCAAGCGCGAGAAGATCGACGTCCCCGCGACGGTCGAGCGGCTCGAATACGATCCGAACCGCACCGGCTTCATCGCCCTGATCAAGTATCAGGACGGCGAGCAGGCCTACATCCTGGCGCCGCAACGGCTGGCCGTTGGCGACACCATCGTCGCCGGCAACTATGTCGACGTGAAGCCGGGCAACGTCATGCCGCTCGGCAACATGCCGGTCGGCACGATCATCCACAACATCGAGGTCAAGATCGGCAAGGGCGGCCAGCTCGCCCGTTCCGCGGGCACCTACGCCCAGCTCGTCGGTCGCGACCAAGACTACGTGATCATCCGCCTGAACTCGGGCGAGCAGCGCCTCGTGCACGGCCGTTGCCGTGGCACGATCGGCGCCGTGTCGAACCCGGATCACATGAACACCTCGATCGGCAAGGCCGGCCGCAAGCGTTGGATGGGCCGCAAGCCGCACAACCGCGGCGTTTCGATGAACCCGATCGACCATCCGCACGGCGGTGGTGAAGGTCGTACCTCGGGCGGTCGCCACCCGGTCACTCCGTGGGGCAAGCCGACCAAGGGCAAGAAGACCCGCACCAACAAGTCGACCAACAAATTCATTCTCCTAAGCCGCCACAAGCGGAAGAAGTAAGGAACGCCGGACATGGTTCGTTCAGTCTGGAAAGGCCCGTTCGTCGAGGGTTCTCTGCTCAAGAAGGCAGATGCCGCGCGCGCGTCCGGCCGTCACGACGTCATCAAGATCTGGAGCCGTCGCTCGACGATCCTGCCGCAGTTCGTCGGCCTGACCTTCGGCGTCTACAACGGCCAGAAGCACGTGCCGGTGGCCGTCAACGAGGAAATGGTCGGTCACAAATTCGGCGAGTTCTCGCCGACCCGGACCTTCCATGGCCACTCCGGCGACAAGAAAGCCAAGAAGGCTTGAGGATTAAACGATGAGCAAACCTAAGCGCGAACGGAGCCTCGCCGACAACGAGGCCAAGGCGGTCGCCCGGATGCTGCGGGTAAGCCCGCAGAAGCTCAACCTGGTCGCCCAGCTCATTCGCGGCCGGAAGGCGTCTGCCGCGCTCGCCGACCTGCAGTTTTCGCGCAAGCGGATCGCGGTCGATGTGAAGAAGTGCCTGGAATCGGCTATCGCCAATGCCGAGAACAATCACGACCTCGACGTCGATGATCTCGTCGTGGCGCAGGCTTTCGTCGGCAACGGGCTCGTGATGAAGCGCTTCGCCGCCCGCGGCCGTGGCCGCTCGGGCCGTGTCTACAAACCATTTTCGCAGCTGACGATCATCGTTCGTCAGGTCGAAGCCGAAGCAGCAGCCGCTTAAAGGCGCAGGAGAACACGATGGGTCAAAAGATCAATCCGATCGGTCTGCGTCTCGGCATCAACCGGACCTGGGATTCTCGCTGGTTCGCCGGCAAGCAGGAATACGGCAAGCTTCTGCACGAGGACGTCAAGATCCGCGAGATCCTGCACAAGGAACTCAAGCAGGCCGCCGTCGCTCGCATCGTGATCGAGCGCCCGCACAAGAAGTGCCGCGTCACCATCCACTCGGCCCGTCCGGGCGTGGTGATCGGCAAGAAGGGCGCCGACATCGACAAGCTGCGCAAGAAGGTCGCGGACATTACCTCGTCCGACGTCGTCATCAACATCGTCGAGATCCGCAAGCCGGAGCTCGACGCGACGCTGGTGGCCGAGTCGATTGCGCAGCAGCTCGAGCGCCGCGTGGCGTTCCGCCGCGCCATGAAGCGCGCCGTGCAGTCGGCGATGCGTCTCGGCGCGGAAGGCATCCGCATCAACTGCTCGGGACGCCTTGGCGGTGCGGAAATCGCGCGCATGGAGTGGTACCGCGAAGGTCGCGTGCCGCTGCACACGCTGCGCGCCGACATCGACTACGGCGTTGCGACCGCGTTCACAACCTTCGGCACGTGCGGCGTCAAGGTCTGGATCTTCAAGGGCGAGATCCTCGAGCACGATCCGATGGCCCAGGACAAGAGAATGGCCGAAGGCGAGACGGGCGGCAGTGGTGATCGCGGTGGCCGTCAGCGCCGCGATTCGGCTGCAGCCTGAGCCAGCACAGGAATTTGAGGGCTTAAAGCCATGATGCAACCTAAGAAAACGAAGTTCCGGAAGGCGCATAAGGGCCGCATCCACGGCGTTGCGTCTTCGGGCGCGACGTTGGCCTTCGGCCAGTACGGCCTGAAGGCGACCGAGCCTGAGCGCGTCACCGCGCGCCAGATCGAAGCCGCCCGCCGCGCGCTGACCCGCCACATGAAGCGCGCCGGCCGCGTCTGGATCCGCGTGTTTCCCGACGTTCCGGTGTCGAAGAAGCCGGCCGAAGTCCGCATGGGCTCCGGCAAGGGTTCGCCGGAACTGTGGGTCGCGCGCGTCAAGCCGGGCCGGGTGCTGTTCGAGATCGACGGCGTCAACACCCAGACCGCGCGCGAGGCGCTGACCCTGGCGGCCGCCAAGCTGCCGATCAAGACGCGCTTCGTCGAGCGCATTGCGGAGTAATGGCCATGGCCCAGATGAAGATCGAAGACATCCGCGCGATGAGCCCCGACCAGCAGGATGATGCCATCCTGAACCTGAAGAAGGAGCGCTTTAACCTGCGCTTCCAGCGCGCCACCGGGCAGCTCGAGAACACCTCGCGCCTGCGCGAGGCTAGGCGCGACATCGCCCGGATCAAGACCGTCGCCGCGCAGACGCGCGCGAAGAAGAAGTAAGAGGCTTACGAAGATGCCGAAACGTACTCTGCAGGGCGTGGTCGTCAGCGACAAGCAAGCCAAGACCATCGTGGTGCGCGTCGACCGCCGCTTCACGCACCCGATCTACAAGAAGACGATCCGCCGTTCGAAGAACTATCACGCGCACGACGAGAGCAACCAGTTCAAGCCGGGCGACGTGGTGTGGATCGAGGAATCGAAGCCGATTTCGAAGTTGAAGCGCTGGGTCGTGATCCGGGGCGAGCACAAGAAAAGCGCCTGATCTGTTGGCTTTAGCCGACTGACTTCAGGGAAATGTTGAGCGCCGGCTGGGCTGGCGCAAAGAGAAGAGGACGAGGTGCATCAATGATTCAGATGCAGACCAACCTCGACGTGGCCGACAATTCTGGCGCACGCCGTGTCATGTGTATCAAGGTGCTCGGAGGCTCCAAGCGCCGCTACGCCACGATCGGGGACATCATCGTCGTCTCGATCAAGGAAGCGATTCCGCGTGGCAAGGTGAAGAAGGGCGACGTGATGAAGGCCGTCGTGGTGCGCGTCCGCAAGGACATCCGCCGCGCCGACGGTTCGGTGATCCGCTTCGACCGCAACGCGGCCGTCCTGATCAACAACCAGGCCGAGCCGGTCGGAACCCGCATCTTCGGGCCTGTGCCGCGCGAGCTGCGCGCCAAGAACCACATGAAGATCATTTCGCTCGCGCCGGAGGTGCTGTGATGGCTGCGAAGATCCGCAAGGGCGACAAGGTCGTCGTGCTGACCGGTCGCGACAAGGGCCGGACCGGCGAGGTGTTCGAGGTACGCCCCGACGCCGGCACCGCGCTCGTGCGCGGCATCAATATGGTCAAGCGTCACCAGAAGCAGACGCAGGCCCAGGAGGGCGGCATCATCTCGAAAGAGGCGCCGATCCAACTGTCCAACATCGCGTATGTCGGCAAGGACGGAAAGCCGACCCGCGTCGGATTCAAGATTCTGGCGGACGGCAAGAAGGTCCGCATCGCCAAGAGCTCGGGAGCTGAGATCGATGGCTGAGGCCGCTTACACGCCGCGCCTGCGCGCGGAATATGATGCGAAGATCCGCACGGCGCTGACCGAGAAGTTCGGTTACGAGAACGTCATGCAGGTTCCGCGTCTGGACAAGGTCGTGCTAAATATGGGCGTTGGCGATTCCGTCAACGATCGCAAGAAGGCCGAGACCGCCGCTGCCGAATTGACCCAGATCGCCGGCCAGAAGGCGATCGTGACCTATTCGCGCGTCGCGATCGCGACCTTCAAGCTGCGTGAGAATCAGCCGATCGGCTGCAAGGTCACGCTGCGCAAGGCACGCATGTACGAGTTCATCGATCGCCTGGTGACGGTCGCGCTGCCGCGCGTCCGCGACTTCCGCGGCCTGAACCCGAAGAGCTTCGACGGCCGCGGCAACTACTCGCTCGGCATCAAGGAGCACATCATTTTCCCCGAGATCGACTTCGACAAGGTCACGGAAGCCCGCGGTATGGATATCACCGTCTGCACCACGGCCAAGACCGACGAAGAGGCGAGGGCCTTGTTGACCGCTTTCAATTTCCCGTTCCGGCAGTGAGACGCTCACCTAAAGCCTCTCAAACGCGGATACCCAGGAGCCAAGCATGGCAAAGAAGAGTTCAGTCGAGAAGAACAACCGGCGCAAGCGGATGGTGAAGAACGCCGCCGCCAAGCGCGAGCGGTTGAAGGCGATCATCGCCGACAAGAAGCTGCCGATGGAAGAGCGCTTCGCTGCGACGTTGAAGCTGGCGGAAATGCCGCGCAACTCGTCGGCGACCCGCATCCGTCTGCGTTGCGAGCTGTCGGGCCGTCCCCGCTCGAACTACCGCAAGAACAAGCTGTCCCGTATCGCGCTGCGCGACCTTGGCTCCAAGGGCATGGTCCCGGGCCTCGTGAAGTCGAGCTGGTAAGGAGGGTCGTTTAGATGTCTACGCACGATCCAATCAGCGATCTGATCACCCGCATCCGCAACGCGCAGATGCGCTCCAAGACCAAGGTCTCCACGCCTGGCTCGAAGATGCGCGAGAACGTGCTCGAGGTGCTGAAGTCCGAGGGCTACATCCGCGGTTACGCCACGCTCGAGCATCCCTCGGGCCGCAGCGAGATCGAGATCGAGCTGAAGTATTTCGACGGCGAGCCCGTCATCCGCGAGATCGAACGGGTCTCCAAGCCGGGACGTCGTGTCTACGCCTCGGTGAAGGCTCTGCCGCGGGTCAACAACGGACTCGGCATTTCGGTGTTGTCGACGCCGAAGGGGATTATGGCCGACCACAGCGCGCGCGACGCGAATGTGGGCGGCGAAGTCCTCTTCACGGTGTTCTGAGAAGGATTTTTGATCCATGTCACGTGTTGGCAAAAGGCCTGTAGCGGTTCCGTCGGGCGTTACCGCGACCGTTGATGGGCAGACCGTCAAGATGAAGGGGCCGAAGGGCCAGCTTCAGTTCGTCGTCCATGACGACGTCGAGGTGAAGCTCGAGAGCGGCGAGATCAAGGTCAAGCCGCGGTTCGAGACCAATCGCGCGCGGGCGCTTTACGGCACCGCTCGCGCTCAGGTCGCGAACCTCGTCGAGGGCGTCACCAAGGGCTTCGAGAAGAAGCTCGAGATCACCGGCGTCGGCTACCGCGCCGCGATGCAGGGCAAGAACCTGCAGCTTGCGCTCGGTTACAGCCACGACGTGATCTATCCGATCCCGGAAGGGATCACGATCACCGTGCCGAAGCCGACCGAGATCACGGTAACCGGCAGCGACGTCCAGCGCGTTGGCCAGGTCGCAGCCGAGATCCGCGGCTATCGCCCGCCGGAGCCCTACAAGGGCAAAGGCGTGAAGTATGTTGGCGAATTCATCTTCCGCAAGGAAGGCAAGAAGAAGTAACGGAGCCGGTCATGTCGAAAGCCAAGGTTACGAATGCCCGGCGCAAGCGGAGTGTGCGGCTGAAGCTGCGCCGCTCCGGGGGTGGCCGTCCGCGCCTGTCGGTGTTCCGCTCGTCCAAGCACATCTACGCCCAGGTCATCGACGACCTCAAGGGCGAGACGCTGGCCTCTGCCTCTTCGCTCGAGAAGTCGATGCGGGACGGCGGCAAGACCGGCGCCGACATCGATGCGGCGAAGGCGGTCGGCAAGCTGCTGGCGGAGCGCGCTGCCGAGAAGGGCGTCAAGGAAGTCGTGTTCGATCGCGGCAGCTATCTCTATCACGGGCGCGTCAAGGCTCTTGCCGACGCCGCGCGTGAGAGCGGGCTGAGCTTCTAACAGAATTTGAGGATTGAGGCGCAAGCCTCTGAAGGATTGGAAAAACCATGGCAGCTGAACGCGAACAACGTGGTGGACGCGATCAACGCGGCGGCGGACGTGAACGCAGGGAGCGCGAGGAGCGCGACAGCGAGTTCGTCGACAAGCTCGTCCACATCAACCGCGTGGCCAAGGTCGTCAAGGGCGGCAAGCGCTTCGGTTTCGCAGCGCTGGTCGTGATCGGCGATCAGAAGGGCCGCGCCGGCTTCGGTCACGGCAAGGCGCGCGAAGTGCCTGAGGCGATCCGCAAGGCGACCGAATCCGCCAAGCGCAACCTGACTCGCGTGTCGCTGCGCGAGGGCCGCACGCTCCATCACGACATCGCCGGCCGTCATGGCGCGGGCCGTGTCTACCTGCGTGCCGCCCCGGCCGGCACCGGCATCATCGCCGGTGGCCCGATGCGCGCCGTGTTCGAGACGCTCGGCGTCCAGGACGTGGTGGCGAAGTCGATCGGCTCGTCGAACCCGTACAACATGGTTCGCGCGACCTTCGACGCGCTGAAGCATCAGGATTCGCCGCGCTCGGTTGCTGCCCGCCGCAACATCAAGGTGTCCACCCTCCAGTCCCGTCGTATCGGCGGTGACGCCGAGGCGGCTGCCGAGTAACGGAAGCTTTTCGGAGTAGACTCCCATGGCCAAGGCCGCCAAGACGATCAAGCTCGAGCAGACCGGCAGCGCGATCCGCCGCCATCACTCGCAGCGCTCGACGCTGATCGGGCTCAAGCTCAACAAGATCGGCCGCACCAGCGAACTGCCGGATACCCCGGCGGTCCGCGGCATGATCGAGAAGGTTCACCATCTCGTCCGCATCGTCGACGAGAAGTAAGAAACGGCGCAGGATCCCGAAAAGCGGGCACCCGGTTTTCGGTGAATATCGTGCGCAACACACAAGGAGAAGGGCGATGAAGCTCAGCGATATCGCCGACAACGCCGGCTCGCGCAAGAAGCGTATGCGCGTCGGCCGCGGCATCGGTTCGGGCAAGGGCAAGCAGTCGGGCCGCGGCGGCAAGGGCCAGACTGCGCGTTCGGGCGTGCGCATCAAGGGTTTCGAAGGCGGCCAGATGCCGATGCATCGCCGTCTGCCCAAGCGCGGCTTCAACAACATCTTCCGCGTCGAGTTCGCCGAGATCAATCTCGACCGGCTCCAGGAAGCGGTCGATGCCAAGAAGATCGACGCCGGCAGCGTCGTGAACGTCGAGGCGCTGGTGAAGGGCGGCGTGCTGCGCCGCGCCAAGGGCGGCCTGCGGCTGCTCGGCCGCGGCGAGCTCAAGTCCAAGCTCAACATTGAAGCGCATGGCGCCTCCAAGACCGCGATCGCAGCGGTCGAGAAGGCCGGCGGTTCGGTAAAGATCCTCGTCCCTGCCAAGGAAGAAGGCGAGGCGGCGTAACAACTGCGTCATTGGCCCGCGCCTCGCGGGCCTTTACGCATGCGGGACGATGGACTTATCGGAGCCGAGCCCCAGATAATATCCGGCGTCCGCTAAAGCATGATCGGGACCCGAAGGACCGCGTTAGCGCAAAGTGTGAAGCGGTTTTCCGAGAAGATCATACTGAAAACGACAACCTAGAGCGCGACGGTGAGGCATCCTGATCTCATCGCGCTTTAGAGTAGCCCGGCCGCGGGCATGACGGCGCAACAGGCGGCGGGAGAAAGTCCAAGATGGTCTCTGCAGCGGAACAACTGGCAGCCAACCTCAATTTCGGCGCGTTCGCCAAGGCCGACGAACTGAAGAAGCGCATCTGGTTTACCCTGGGTGCGCTGCTCGTTTATCGGCTCGGCACCTACATCCCGCTGCCCGGCATCGATCCCAACATCTGGGAGCAGGTGTTCCGGTCCCAGGCCGGCGGCATCCTCGGCATGTTCAACATGTTCGCCGGCGGTGGCATCCACCGCATGGCGATCTTCGCGCTGAACATCATGCCGTATATCTCGGCCTCGATCATTATCCAGCTCCTGACCACCGTCTCACCGCAGCTTGAGGCGCTGAAGAAGGAAGGCGAGGCCGGCCGCAAGACGCTGAACCAGTACACCCGCTATCTCACCGTCATCCTGGCCGCGTTCCAGTCCTACGGCATCGCGGTGGGCCTCGAGGGCGCCGGCAACGTCGTCAGCGAGCCTGGCCTATTCTTCCGCCTGTCCACGGCGATCACGCTGACCGGCGGCACCATGTTCCTGATGTGGCTTGGCGAGCAGATCACCTCGCGCGGCATCGGCAACGGCATTTCGCTGATCATTCTCGCCGGCATCGTCGCCGAGCTGCCTGCGGCGCTCGCCAACATGCTCGAGCTCGGCCGTCAGGGTGCGATGTCGACCGGTCTGATCCTGGTCGTCATCATCATGGCGGTCGCCGTGATCGCCTTCATCGTGTTCATGGAGCGCGCGCAGCGCCGCTTGCTGATCCAGTATCCGAAGCGTCAGGTCGGCAACAAGATGTTCGAGGGCCAGTCCTCGCATCTGCCGCTCAAGCTCAACACTTCGGGCGTGATCCCGCCGATCTTCGCGTCCTCGCTGCTGCTGCTGCCGACCACGGTGGCGAACTTCAACGCCGGCAGCGGACCGGAATGGTTCCAGTGGATCACCACCCAGCTCGGCCACGGCCGTCCGCTGTTCCTGATCATGTATCTGGCGCTGATCGTTTTCTTCGCCTTCTTCTACACCGCGATCGTGTTCAATCCGACCGAGACCGCGGACAATCTGAAGAAGCACGGCGGCTTCATTCCGGGCATCCGTCCCGGCGAGCGCACCGCCGAATATATCGACTACGTGCTGTCACGCATCACCGTGCTCGGCGCGATTTATCTGGCGATCGTCTGCTTGATTCCGGAGATCCTGATCTCCTACGCCTCGGTGCCGTTCTACTTCGGCGGCACCTCGCTGCTGATCGTCGTCAGCGTCACCATGGACACCGTGGCGCAGGTGCAGGGCTATCTGCTGGCGCATCAGTACGAAGGCCTGATCCGCAAGTCGAAGCTGCGCGGTCGCCGCCGCTAAGCGCGGCGTCCCCTGAAGGCGGCGCGATTGCGCCGCCGATTCGCTCCGCCAGCAACACGCGGCGCTTCGCATTCGCAGAGCTGTACTCACAGCAGCACAATCGCTGATTTCAAAGCCCTTCTTGGCGTCAGCCCATCCGCTCCCCTATGATATGGGTAGCGGTGCAGCGCCGATTATGGTTTGCACTGTCCTTGATCTTCAAACACAGGTGCGCGACGTATCGCTCACCAATCCGGGGGGGCGTACGCCGATGAGAATTATACTTCTGGGACCGCCGGGGTCGGGCAAGGGGACCCAGGCGCAGCTGCTGGTCCAGCGCTATGGCATCGTCCAGCTCTCGACCGGCGAGATGCTGCGCGCGGCCGTTGCGGCAGGAACGCCGGTCGGGCTGAAGGCCAAGGAGATCATGGCCAGCGGCGGCCTCGTGCCCGACGAGGTCGTGGTCGGAATCATCTCCGACCGCATCGACCAGCCGGATGCCAAGAACGGTTTCATCCTCGACGGTTTCCCACGCACCGTGCCGCAGGCCGAGGCGCTGGACGAGCTGCTCAAGCGCAAGCATCTCAAGCTCGATGCCGTGATCGAGCTGCGTGTCAACGAGAGCGCGCTCCTGAACCGCGTCGAGACCCGCGTCGCTCAGATGCGCGAGCGCGGGGAGGAGGTCCGGATCGACGACACCCCGGAGGTCCTGACCAAGCGCCTCGCCAGCTACCGCAGCCAGACGGAACCGCTGATTCACTACTATTCCGAGCGGCGGAAGCTCTCGACCATCGACGGCATGATGGCCATCGACGAGGTCACCCGTGCCATCCACCGCCAGCTCCTGGCGCTGGGGGCGGTCGAGCCCAAGAGCCACGGCAAGACGCAGGCCCGCAGTGCGGCCAAGGCTGCGCCGGCCAAGAAGGCCAAGGCAGCGAAGACAGCGGCCAAAAGGCCGGCAAAAACGGCCAAAAAGGCAACCAAATCCGCAGAAAAGACCGCCAAGAAGGCCCTGAAGGGCGCCGGCAAGGCCGCCCGGAAGACAGCAAAGAAGGCGACCAGGAAGACTGCCAAGAAGGCCGTCAAGAAGGGTGCCAAAAAGGCCGCAAAAAAGGTCACGAAAAAGCGAGCCAAACGCTAGCAGCGGTTGACGAGCGCCCCCGGAATCCCCTAATAAGCCCCGCATCCAAGTCGGATAGTTTCAGACGATGCCGGGCCCCAGGAAGACCGGGGGTGGGCGTCGTGTTCGCGTTTGTGAACACCTGCCCGAGAACACAAGCACTTAAAGCCCGATCCTGACGAGGATCGGCGACAGGAGAGAAGGCCGTGGCCCGTATTGCCGGCGTGAACATTCCCACCAACAAGCGCGCGCTGATCGCGCTCCAGTATATCCATGGCATCGGCCCGAAGATCGCCAGTGAGATCCTGGAGAAGGTGAAGATCCCCGCGGATCGTCGCGTCAATCAGCTCAGCGACGCCGAAGTGCTCCAGATCCGCGAAGTGATCGACCGCGACTATCTCGTCGAGGGCGATCTGCGTCGTGAGGTCGGTATCAACATCAAGCGTCTGATGGACCTCGGCTGCTATCGCGGCCTGCGTCATCGTCGCGGTTTGCCGG
This sequence comes from Bradyrhizobium sp. 179, assembly GCF_023073535.1. Taxonomy (NCBI): domain Bacteria; kingdom Pseudomonadati; phylum Pseudomonadota; class Alphaproteobacteria; order Hyphomicrobiales; family Nitrobacteraceae; genus Bradyrhizobium; species Bradyrhizobium sp. 179. The sequence continues at coordinate 17,983 of NZ_JADPJR010000148.1, forward strand.
TGCGCGGTCAGCGCACTCATACCAACGCGCGCACGCGCAAGGGCCCGGCGAAGGCCATCGCCGGCAAGAAGAAGTAAACTGGCGAATTGGAAGTGGCGAGTGGCGAGTAGGGGCGTTTCCCTATTCGCCATTTGCTACTCGCTATTCGCTTCCACAGGTGTAGCCGCTGGCATTACGGCGGCGTTTGAGATCGTCAGGAAAGGGACTCAATGGGCAAGGAAGCCACCCGCGTTCGCCGTCGTGAGCGCAAGAACATCGCCTCCGGCGTCGCGCATGTGAACTCGTCGTTCAACAACACGACCATCACCATCACGGATGCGCAGGGCAACACGATTGCCTGGTCTTCCGCCGGCACGATGGGCTTCAAGGGTTCGCGCAAGTCGACCCCGTATGCCGCGCAGGTTGCCGCCGAGGACGTGTCCAAGAAGGCGCAGGAGCACGGTATGCGCACGCTGGAAGTCGAAGTGGCCGGTCCCGGTTCGGGTCGCGAATCGGCGCTCCGCGCGCTTCAGGCCGCGGGCTTCACCGTCACCTCGATCCGCGACGTGACCACGATCCCGCACAACGGTTGCCGTCCCCGGAAGCGTCGGCGCGTTTAATACGAAGTTGCGAGCGCGTCGGCGCTCGCGATGTTTTTTGCGAAGCCGCGGGAATCATCTGCGGCCTTTCTCCAACGCCAGTATTTGAGTTTTCAAATTGACTGGCCTGTATGGGTGAAACAGTGACGATCCAGAAAAATTGGCAAGAACTGATTCGACCGAACAAGCTCCAGGTTACGTCCGGTAGCGACTCGAACCGTTTCGCGACCATCGTCGCCGAGCCGCTCGAGCGCGGCTTCGGCCAGACCCTCGGCAACGCGCTGCGGCGCATCCTGCTCTCCTCGCTCCAGGGCGCGGCGGTGCAGTCGGTGCACATTGATGGCGTGCTGCACGAGTTCTCCTCGATCGCTGGCGTCCGTGAGGACGTCACCGACATCGTGCTCAACATCAAGGACATCTCGATCAAGATGCAGGGCGAGGGCCCCAAGCGCATGGTCGTGAAGAAGCAGGGGCCGGGCGTCGTCACCGCTGGCGACATCCAGACCGTCGGCGACGTCACCGTGCTCAACCCGGACCTCCAGATCTGCACCCTCGACGAGGGTGCGGAGATCCGCATGGAGTTCACGGTCTCGACCGGCAAGGGTTACGTGCCCGCCGAGCGCAACCGTCCCGAGGACGCGCCGATCGGCCTGATCCCGGTCGACAGCCTGTACTCGCCGGTCCGCAAGGTCTCCTACAAGGTCGAGAACACCCGCGAGGGTCAGATCCTCGACTACGACAAGCTGACCATGACGATCGAGACCAACGGTGCGATCTCGCCGGATGATTCCGTGGCCTACGCCGCGCGCATCCTCCAGGATCAGCTCAACGTGTTCGTCAATTTCGAAGAGCCGCGCAAGGAAGTTGCCCAGGAGATCATCCCGGACCTCGCCTTCAACCCGGCTTTCCTCAAGAAGGTGGACGAGCTCGAGCTCTCGGTGCGTTCGGCCAACTGCTTGAAGAACGACAACATCGTCTATATCGGCGATCTCGTGCAGAAGAGCGAAGCGGAAATGCTCCGCACCCCGAACTTTGGCCGCAAGTCGCTGAACGAGATCAAGGAAGTGCTGGCCCAGATGGGGCTGCACCTCGGCATGGAAGTGCCGGGCTGGCCGCCGGAAAACATCGACGAGCTCGCCAAGCGCTTCGAGGATCACTACTGATCGACTTCACCGTCGTGGCCGGAGACATCCGGCCACGATTTTCATGGGCGAACGCAGGAAGCCCACCTGAGCAACTTGTCCGACGAACCGTCGCGGCAGTTCATACGTAAGGAATAAACACATGCGTCACGGCAAGGTTCATCGGAAGCTCAACCGCACGGCCGAGCATCGCAAGGCGATGTTCGCTAACATGGCGGCTGCGCTGATCAAGCACGAGCAGATCGTCACCACGCTGCCCAAGGCCAAGGAGCTCCGCCCGATCGTCGAGAAGCTCGTCACCCTCGGCAAGAAGGGTGGCCTGTCGCTACGCCGCCAGGCGATCGCGGAGCTGCGCGACTTCGACATGGTCAAGAAGCTCTTCGATACGCTCGCGGCCCGCTACAAGGACCGCCAGGGCGGCTACACCCGCATCATCAAGGCCGGCTTCCGCTACGGCGACAACGCCCCGATGGCCGTAATCGAGTTCGTCGACCGCGACGTCGATGCCAAGGGCCAGGATTCCGGTCCGGTGCAGGAAAAGGAAGCCGAGGCGGCGTAAGCCTTTCGGCAGTCCGAAATTTGAAAGCGGCGCCCTCGGGCGCCGCTTTTTTTCCGTGCCGTGCTTCGAGCGCCGGAAGGCTGGAGCTTCGCTTTTTTGGAGCAGCGGGAATCCGAAGGAGCTCGATCAAAGCCATCTGAGGATCAGCAGCAAGCCCTACGATAGCCGCGGAACGTGGCTTGTGCATGTGGATGTCTCTTCCGAAGTTTGGAAGACGCCCGACCCGGATCTGCAGAATTCGGCGACCGTGCGTTTCGCACCGAATGCTGCAGAAGGCTTCGCGAGCGCTCTGAATGATGCGCACGCTTGGCTTTGCCCGCCTACGATTCCGTGTTGTGGCCGTTGGTACTCACGCGTCGGTGAGCGGTGATTGCGATGGCACGCGGGGCACATATCTCCACCAACCTCAATGGAGATAACGCATGAACATCGACCTTTCGGGAAAAACCGCGCTGGTGACCGGCTCCACTGCCGGCATCGGCCGCGCCATCGCCAAGGGCCTTGCCGCTTCGGGCGCCAGCGTCGTGATCAACGGCCGCGGCCGGAACAAGGTCGATGCCGCCGTCCGCAAGCTGGAAGAGACCGGCGCCAAGATCCGTGGCATCGCCGCCGACGTCTCAACGGCGGCAGGCTGCGAGACGCTCGTGGCGGCGCTTCCCGAGATCGACATCCTCATCAACAATGCCGGCATCTTCGAGCCGAAGGAGTTTTTCGAGATTCCCGACGAGGACTGGAGTCGCTTCTTCGAAGTCAACGTGATGAGCGGCGTCCGTCTGTCGCGGGCGTATCTGAAAGGCATGTTGAAGCGCAATTGGGGCCGCATCGTCTTCATCTCCTCGGAGTCCGGACTCAACATTCCCGTCGAGATGATTCACTACGGCATGAGTAAGACGGCCCAGCTCTCGGTCGCGCGGGGCCTCGCGCAGCTCACTCGCGGCACCGGCGTCACAGTTAATTCCGTGCTGCCCGGCCCGACCATGTCCGAGGGCGTCGAGACCTTCGTCAAGGATCTCGCTAGGCAGAACGGACAGTCGGTGGAAGAGGCCGCCGCCAATTTTGTCAGGCAGCATCGTCCGAGTTCGCTGCTGCAACGCTTCGCCAGCGTCGACGAGATCGCCAACATGGTGGTCTATGTCGCGTCCAAGGAAGCATCCGCGACCAACGGTGCGGCGTTGCGGGCGGAAGGCGGCATCGTCAACACCATTGCGTGAGGTCGGCATGACAGCCTATGTGATTTCCGAAGTCGAGATGCGCGATCCCGATGAATTTGAAGCCTATCGTACGCTGGCCGCGAAGACGATCGCGCAATACGGCGGGCGTTATATCGTCCGCGGCGGCAAGGCTGAACTGGCCGAAGGTAATCTTCCACCGAAGGCTATCGTCATCGTCGAATTCCCGTCGATGGCGAGGCTGAAGGAATGGTACGCTTCAACGGAATATGCCGAAGCGCTAAGAGTGCGGCAGACGGCGCTGGAGCGGCGGCTGATGTTCGTCGAAGGCGTGGCGGAAACGTAGGGTGGGTTACGCCTTCGGCTAACCCACCCTACGCACCGACGCCGGAGCCGCTACCACCCCTCCAGCACGATCTTGCCGCGCGACTTGCCGCTTTCGAGCAGCGCGTGCGCGCGCTTGAGGTTGGCCGCATTGATGGTGCCGAAGGTCTGGTCGAGCGTGGTGCGCAACACGCCCTTGTCGATGAGGTCGGCGACGTCATCGAGCAGATGATGCTGCGCGATCATGTCGGGGGTCTGGAACGAGGAACGCGTGAACATCGACTCCCAGTGCACCGAGATCGCCTTGCCCTTGAATGTGATCATGGCGAATTCCGGCGGATCGTCGATCAGGCCGAACTTGCCCTGCGGTGCCATGAACTCAGCGATCGCCTTGTAGTGCTGGTCGGTGAAGGTGAGGCTTGCGACCAAGGCGACCGGCGGCAGCCTCAAGCTCTCGATCTGCTCCTTCATCGGCTTGCCGTGGTCGATCACCGCATGGGCGCCGAGATCGAGGCACCATTTTTGCGACTCCGGCCGCGTCGCGGTCGCGAGCACTGTGAGGCCAGTGAGGCGGCGGGCGAGCTGGATCAGGATCGAGCCGACGCCACCGGCGCCGCCGGTGATCAGCAGTGTGCGCGGATCGACGCTCTTGCCGGGTATTGCGCCGAGACGGTCGAACAGAAGCTCCCATGCGGTGATGGAGGTGAGGGGGAGGGCGGCCGCTTGCGCGAACGACAGGCTCTTCGGCTTGTTGCCGACGATGCGCTCGTCAACCAGGTGGTATTCCGAGTTGGTACCCTGACGCAGAATAGAACCAGCGTAAAACACTTCATCACCTGGCTTGAACAGCGTGACGTCGGGACCGATGGCATCGACCACGCCCGCCGCGTCATAGCCGAGGATCTTGATCTCGCCCTCGGGCGGGGCGGCGCGCTTGCGCACCTTGTAGTCGACCGGGTTGGCCGAGATCGCCTTCACGGCGACGCGGATGTCGCGCCCTCCAGGCTCGGGTTTTGCGGTCTCGAAATCAATGAGTGAATCCGCGTCCTCGATCGGAAGCGATTTCCTGTAGCCGACGGCCTTCATGGCTTGTCTCCATCAGATGGCTTCTGTTCGCTCGCCGCCCTAACTGTCGCTCTGGCCCCGATTTGGCAAGTACTGTAAATTTGGGGATATAGTCCCTGTTTGGATACTATCGGAAAAACACGCATGAAACGGCGCAATTTTGCCCGGCGCCCCGGCTGCTCGGTCGAGGCGACGCTGGATCTGATCGACGGCAAGTGGAAGGGTGTCATCCTCTACCACCTCCAGAGCGGCACCCAGCGCTTCGGCGAATTGCGTCGCCGGATGCCCGGCATCACCCAGCGCATGCTGACCAAGCAGCTTCGCGCGCTGGAGGAGGACAAGCTCGTGATTCGGAAGGTCTATGCGGAGGTGCCGCCGCGCGTGGAGTATTGCCTCTCCGAACTCGGCGAGAGCCTCAAGCCAGTCATCGACATCCTGAAAGCCTGGGGCGAGAGCCACCAGCAGCGGCTGTCCTGTGCGCCGCCGCCGGTCGTGGTGAAGAAGCCGAAGCGCGCGGCGTAAACATCCGGGAGCGGATCGATCTGCTCCCGGATGAGATTGCCTCAGAACGCGAACTGCGTGCGCATCGCGACGGCGTCGAACTTCGAGCCGACATCGGCGGTCGAGATCGGCGAGGCCTGCCGTGACACAGTTCCGTGCAGGTAGTCGAGCATGAAGCGGACGTTGCCGTTGACGTACCAGTTGAGCGCGAGCGTGTAGACCGTCTGCCGTCCGCCGGCGACGCCGTTGGCGGTTGCCAGCTGGTCGTTGAGATCGATGGTGGAGAAACGTCCCGCGATCTCCCAGGCGCCCCAGCCGCCACCGTCGAGCGAGAACGGGTGCGCCGGCTTGACGCCGCTATAGGCCGCGTTGGCCGCATTGTAGGTGCGGCCTTCGCCCGTCAGCACGTATCCGGCCTGGGCATAGCCGCCCTGGAATTTCAGGCTCGGTGCGCCGACCAGCGGCACGCCGGTGTTGGCTGTGCGATCGACATTGTACCAGAAGTACTCACCCTGAACGATGAACGGGCCGTAGGTCGCCGCTGCCTCGACGCTGTAGACCTGCGCGCCTGAGGCATTGGCGATAGCGCCGGTGGAGATCAGCGTGGTCGGGTCGAGACGCAATTCCGGACGGTCGCTGAGCGTGACCGTCTGCGTGTTGGCGATCAGGTTGCGCGGCGGCTGGATCAGCCATTGCGCGTCGGCGCCGATATGTACCGAATAATCCTTGCCGCTGATCGGATTGCCGGCCACGCGCGCCACCGCGCCATATTGCTCGCTGGTACCGGGTGGTGCCGCGCTCGACGCGGAGTGGATCGCACCGGTCGACGGTCCCGTGACATAGCCGCCGATCCAGAGCTGGTCGTTGAACCAGCGCGCACCGGCTGCGGAGCGGAAGTCGCCGGCCGCGATGTTGGTTGCGATCACGCCGGGCGAGGCGCGCTCCATGAACATGATGTCGTTGGAACTCGTCGCCTCGTCCATGGTGTAGGGCAGGTCCATGATGCCGGCCTCGATCGCCATCCGTCCGCCGAACGGCTTCAAGCCGGTGTAGCTGAGATAGGCGTTCTCGACCCCGGAGACGCCACCGCCCGGAAGGGATCCCGGCGCCGCGCCGCCAAATCCATCGGACGAGCCGCCGAAGTCGTAGACCAGCGCGAAGTTCCAGTCGTTGAAGAACTTGCCGGTGAGGCCGATGCGCGCGCGGCGAACGTTCTGGCCGCTGTCGAGCTTCTGCGGCACAGTCGCCGCGGTGTTCGGACGATAGTCATAGCCACCGACATCCCAGTGCAGGCGGCTGGTGATGGCAACGCAATTGGCCTGATCCGCGGTGCAGACAGTCGGCCGGTTGTTCGGCATCGTCACGACCACACCGGAGGCCGGCGCCGGTCCTTTGACGGGGATTGCCGCATTGGCGTTGGCAACGACGGCCTTTGCCTCCGAGCGCGCCTCGGCCTTAGCTTCAGCCTTCGCTTCGGCTCTGGCCTTCGCCGTAGCCGCTGTGTTCGCCGCGGTCTGGCTCTGGAGCTTGTCGAGCTTCTGCTCCAGCATCTTCAGCTGCTGCTTCAACAGCGCGATCTCCTCGCTGCTGCTTACCGTTTGGGCTTGGGCTTGGGCCTGCGAGGCCGCCAGCGCGCCGGCGAGACCAATCGCCGTGGCCGCAATCCTTGTTCTGCTCATGTCATGACTCCATCGTTTGACGAACTTCCCCAAGTCGCTGGCGGAGCCTAGGTGTGATCGATGACTGCCCCGCGACGCTGCGCCCGGTTGCGCGGTTCCCACTGATGCCAATTCGCCGCAACCGAATCCGCTCGACACTACAATGGTGGATGACACGCATCATGCCAATCCACCGCTCTGGCAAATTGCCCATTCGCACGCTGTGCTTGCACCTCGGACACCGCGGGGAATGGGCCGAATATTGCCGCCCGGCGCCCTTCTATTGGCGGGCGAACGCGCCTATATTCCGGCGTCTTTTCCAAGAGGTAGGAATGTTTCGATCGACCTGGAGCGCCGTCGTCGCGGCCCTGTGCATAGCGTTTTCAGCCCACTTCAATCCGACTGCTGCGCAGGACCGTCGGGTCCCATCGTCGCCGGCCGAGCTGCGGCTGTCCTATGCACCGATCGTGCAGCGTGTGCAGCCGGCCGTCGTCAACGTCTATGCCGCCAAGGTGGTGCAGAACCGCAATCCGCTGCTCGACGACCCCATCTTCCGCCGTTTCTTCGGCGTGCCGGGCCAGCAGCCCGAGCAGATGCAACGTTCGCTCGGCTCCGGAGTCATCGTCGATGCCTCCGGCCTCGTCGTCACCAATGTCCACGTCATCGAGGGCGCGGACCAGGTGAAAGTGTCATTGTCGGACAAGCGCGAATTCGAGGCCGAGATCCTGCTGAAGGATTCCCGCACCGATCTCGCCGTGCTTCGCCTGAAGGACTCCAAGGAGAAATTCCCGACCCTGGACTTCACCAATTCCGACGAATTGCTGGTCGGTGACGTCGTCCTTGCCATCGGCAATCCCTTCGGCGTCGGCCAGACCGTGACCCACGGCATCATCTCGGCGCTGGCGCGCACGCAGGTCGGCATCACCGACTACCAGTTCTTCATCCAGACCGATGCGGCGATCAATCCTGGCAATTCCGGCGGCGCGCTGGTCGACATGAGCGGCAAGCTCGCCGGCATCAACACTGCGATCTATTCGCGCTCCGGCGGCTCGCAAGGCATCGGCTTTGCGATTCCCGCCAACATGGTGCGCGTCGTCGTCGCTTCCGCCAAGGGTGGCGGCAAGGCAGTGAAGCGGCCGTGGCTCGGGGCAAAATTGCAGGCGGTGACGCCCGAGATCGCCGAAAGCCTCGGCCTGCGCTCGCCGACCGGCGCGCTGGTCGCAAGCGTGGTGCCGAATGGCCCCGCGGCGAAAGCCGGCTTGAAATCCTCTGACCTCATCATCGGGATCGACGGCCAGACCGTGGACGATCCCAACGCCTTCGACTACCGCTTCGCGACCCGTCCGCTGGGCGGTACCGCGCAGATCGACGTGCAGCGCGGCAGCAAGCCCGTCAAGCTGACGGTGGCGCTGGAGACTGCCCCCGACACCGGCCGCAACGAACTCGTCGTGACCGCGCGCTCGCCGTTCCAGGGCGCGAAAGTCTCGACCATCACGCCGGCGCTCGCCGACGAATTGCATCTGGATGCCGACACCGAAGGCGTCGTGATCACCGATATCGGCGGCGATACCGCGGCCGCTAATGTCGGTTTCCAGAAAGGCGACATCATCCTGGCCGTCAACAACCAAAAGATCAGCAAGACCGGGGACCTCGAGAAAGCTGCCGGCGAGCGGTCGCGGATCTGGCGCATCACGCTGGTGCGCGGCGGCCAGCAGATCAACGTCACGCTAGGCGGATGAGTCCGAAGCGACCACAGGAGACGCCAACTCTCTTCGCCGCGGCGGGGCTCGATCACGACGCTCCACATCCTCTGCCGGACCGGCTGCGTCCGCGCGCGCTGTCGGAGGTTGTGGGCCAGGACCACATCCTCGGTCCGGACGGTGCGCTGACGCGCATGTTGGAGACGCGCACGCTCGGCTCGCTCATCTTCTGGGGGCCGCCGGGTACCGGCAAGACCACGGTGGCGCGGCTGCTGGCGGATGCAACGGACCTGCATTTCGAGCAGATTTCGGCGGTATTCTCCGGTGTCGCCGATTTGAAGAAGGCCTTCGATGCCGCGCGCGCCCGCCGCGAGACGGGCAAGGGCACGCTGCTGTTCGTCGATGAGGTGCATCGATTTAATCGTGCCCAGCAGGATTCGTTTCTGCCTGTGATGGAAGACGGCACGGTGGTCCTGGTCGGCGCCACCACCGAGAATCCGTCGTTCGAGCTCAACGCGGCGTTGCTCTCTCGCGCGCGCGTCCTGGTGTTTCGCTCGCTCGATGCTGCCGCGATCGAAAAGCTGTTCGCCCATGCCGAGGCGGTCGAGGGCAAGAAGCTGCCGCTCGATGCCGAGGCACGCGCGGTTCTGGTGCGCATGGCCGACGGCGACGGACGTGCCTCGCTGACGCTCGCCGAGGAAGTCTGGCGCGCCGCGCGCAAGGACGAGATCTTCGACGCCGCGCAGTTGCAGGAGATTTTGCAGCGCCGCGCCCCGATCTACGACAAGTCGGCCGACGGCCATTACAACCTGATCTCGGCGCTGCATAAATCCGTGCGCGGCTCTGATCCCGATGCCGCGCTCTATTACCTCGCGCGCATGCTCGATGCCGGCGAGGATCCGCTGTTCCTGGCCCGCCGCGTCGTGCGCATGGCCGTTGAGGACATCGGGCTTGCCGATCCACAGGCGCTCGTCATCGCCAATGCGGCCAAGGACGCCTTCGACTTTCTCGGCCATCCCGAGGGGGAGCTCGCGATCGCGCAGGCCGTGGTCTATCTCGCCACCGCGCCGAAATCGAACGCGGTCTACACTGCCTTCGGCACGGCGATGCAGGTGGCAAAACAGGCCGGCTCGCTGCTCCCGCCAAAACACATCCTCAATTCCCCGACCAAGCTGATGAAGTCGGAAGGCTACGGCGCAGCTTACGAATACGACCACGACACGCCGGAAGCCTTCTCCGGCCAGGATTATTTCCCGGAAGCCCTGGGCCGCCAGACTTTTTATGACCCGCCCGAGCGCGGTTTCGAGCGCGAGATCAGAAAACGGCTGGATTACTGGGCGAAGCTGCGCAAGGAGCGGGGTGGCTGAGGCCCAATCGCCATTTCGTCGTGACGAAAGGGCTCTTTTGGGATAGGCAGGCAGCCATGAGCCGCCGCATCAAGAGAATGAACCCAAAACCCCGTTCGCGTGACGAGCGCGGTGACGCGCGTCCCTTCAAGGCGCGCAGCGCGCAGAAAGCGGGGCCGCGGCCGGGCGGCAAGGCAGCGAGCAAGCCGCCGCGCTTTGCAGGCGAGCGCGCCGAGCGGCGCGCACCCAAAGCTGCGCTGGAAAAGACCGCGCCGGAAAGGTCCGTCGAGGCATTGCTGCCGAGCAAGGTGCAGACCGTCACCGTCACGGCCGACGAGAACAACATGCGCGTCGACCGCTTTCTCGAAGCACGCTTTCCCGGCCTGTCGTTCTCCCACATCCAGCGCGTCGTGCGCAAAGGCGAGCTGCGCGTCGACGGCAAGCGCGTCGACAGCAAGGACCGCCTTGAGGAGGGCCAGAGCGTCCGCATTCCGCCGCTGAAGCTCGACACGCCGAAGGCCGCCGGCCCACTCTCGGAAGCCGCGCAGAAGACGCTGGCCGCGCTGAAGGAGATGACGATCTGGGAGGACGATGACGTGCTCGTGCTCAACAAGCCCGCCGGACTTGCCGTGCAGGGCGGCTCGGGCATGACGCGGCACATCGACCAGATGCTGGAGGTGATGCGCGATTCCAAGGGCCAGAAACCGCGCCTCGTGCACCGTATCGACCGGGAGACGTCGGGCTGTCTCCTGATCGCCAAGACGCGCTTTGCCGCCTCGCATCTGACCGGCGCGTTCCGCTCGCGGTCGGCGCGAAAGGTCTATTGGGCGCTGGTGCCGGGCCTGCCGAAGCCAAAGCAGGGCCGCATCTCGACCTTTCTCGCGAAGGAGGAGGGCGAGGACGACACTATCATGCGCATCGCCCAGCATGGCGATGAGGGCGCAAGCCACGCGGTGACCTACTATGCGATGGTCGAGACCGCCGGCAACAAGCTGACCTGGGTGTCGCTGAAGCCGGTGACGGGACGCACCCACCAGCTCCGCGCCCACATGGCCCATATCGGCCATCCCATCGTCGGCGACCCCAAATATTTCAACATCGAGAACTGGCAGCTGCCGGGTGGCTTGCAAAACCGTCTGCATCTCCTGGCACGCCGGATCGTCATTCCGCATCCGCGCGGCGGCGTGATCGACGCCACGGCACCACTGCCGCCGCATATGCAGCAATCGTGGAATCTGCTCGGGCTCGACGCAACCCGGTTTGATCCCATCGAGAACGCGCCGGAGGAGTAGGGCTAGGCGCCGCGGCCAGCCAAAGCCCGGCGAACGGGCCGCAATGCCCGCAAGTTCCCTTATGCCTGCCGCTCGCTTCATCGCCCGCCGCCCTTATCTTTGAAAGCTTAGCATTCAGCGACCGGGACCGAAGACTCACATGCGCGAATTGTTCGAAGAAGCTGCGGGGCAACCCCCGTCGGATCCGCAGGAATCGGCGCGCGCCTCCGCGCGCGCGCCCCTGCGCAAGCGCTTCTACAAGGATGCCGGCGCAGTCGAGGCCGAGGGCGGTTTCGCCATCGCCCTCGACGGCAAGCCGATCCGCACGCCCTCCGGCCGCCAGGTGCTGATTCCCTCGCGCGAGCTCGCCGATGCGGTTGCTGCCGAATGGGGGGCACAGGGCGAGACGATCGATCCCGTGACCATGCCACTGACGCGGATCGCCAACAGTGTGGTCGAGGGTGTGATCGACCGGATCGATCTCGTCAGCGACGACCTCGCAAAATACTTCGAGACCGACCTGTTGTTCTATCGCGCCGGCCACCCCGAAGGGCTGGTTGCCCGCGAGGCCGCGCATTGGGACCCCGTGCTGTTTTGGGCCGCAGAGACGCTGGGCGCGCATTTCATCCTGTCCGAAGGCATCATGCATGTGAAGCAGCCGGACGAGGCGGTCAGGGCCGCGCGCGCCGCGCTGCCGGGGGATGCCTGGTCGGTCGCGGCGCTCCATATGGTGACAACGTTGACCGGCTCGGCGCTGCTGGCGCTGGCCCTAGCCCATCGCGCGCGCGATGCTGGGCAGGTCTGGGCCGCCGCCCATGTCGATGAGGACTGGAACATCGACCAATGGGGCGTGGATGAGGAAGCGGCCGCTCGCCGCGCCACGCGCCTGCGGGATTTCGAGGCCGCCGTGACGGTCTTGGCGATGGTAAAGCAGCAAGCACCCGAAGGTCCTTAACGAGAGGTTTACGACGGCGGCCTTAGGGTGGCGCCAGCATTCCCTGGGCCCTCCGAGATGCCGACGCCGATAAGCTCGATCGTTCCGGTCAGCGCCGCCAGTCCTGTGGCTGACGCGGCGACGCCCGATCTCGTGCTTCAGGCCGGCAGCGTTGTCGACGCCAAAGTGGTCAGCGTGCTCGCCGACAATCTCGTGCGGATCGCAATCGCCAACCTTTCGATGGACGTGATGTCGGAAGTGGCGTTGTCGCCGGGGCAGAATCTCCAGCTCGCGGTGTCGCAGAACGACGGCACCATCCGGCTCGCCGTCGTCGTGGGCGGGGCAGACGGGGCGGCGTCCGATCAGATTACGCTGACGCCGGCTGCGGCCTCGCTGATGGATAGCCCGCCGCTTGCGCCGTCGACGAGCGCTGCGCGCAATACGCTGACGCCAGCGGAGCAGATTGCCGTCACTGCGGCGTCCGCCGAGGCCGTGACCAGGCAAGGCAGCCAAGCGCCGCTATTCGCCAATCTCGCCGCGGTCGTCGTCGGCAGCGATTTGCCGGCGGGGCTGAAGCAGGCCGTGCTGGACGTGCTGGCGCAGCAGACGCCGCTCAACGCCGGGCTCGACGGCGGCGATATCGAGACTGCCTTCCACAAGTCTGGCCTCTTCCTCGAAGCCTCGCTGGCCGCCGGCCGGACGCCGGCGTCCGGCGCAATGCCCGATTTGAAAGCGGCGTTGCTCGTGCTGCGCCAGACGCTGGCCGCGCTCGGGACCACCGCGCCTCAGACGCAAGGCGCCGCCATTCCCGCCAGCGACACAGGCACACCGCAGGTCAACGCCGCGCCGGCGCAGGCAGCAGGTGAGGCCGCGCAGGCCGCATTGTCGTCAGCGGCCCCCGATATTGCCCAACCGGCGCAACAGCCACGCAGCGCTAATCTCGCGGCCGCGGTACTCGCCGACATGGCTGCCAAGGCGCCACAAATGGCGATGCCGCAAACCTTGACGGCCGGCCTTGCCGCCAGCCTCTTGCAGGAGATGACGCAGAACCTGCCGCGGATCATCGGCAACGTGCCCGGCTCTAACAAGGCCGTACCGGACGGCCACATCTTCGAGGTGGCCAGCCATGCGACCACACCACCGCCGTTCCGCGGCGCATTGCCGGTGCCCCAATCCATCGCCTCGCCATCGCTCGCGCCCGATACCCCGCTCGCTACAACCGTGCACCGTCTGCTCGACGACACCGATGCCGCGATCGCGCGGCAGACATTGCTTCAGATCGCCTCGCTTCCCGATCGCGCCGATGCCTCCGGCCACCGCATCGACCCGGCCGTGCCGCAATGGAGTTTCGAAATTCCCTTCGCAACCCAACAGGGCACCGCGATGGCGCAGTTCGAGATCTCGCGCGACGGCGGCAACGAATCCGCCGATCCCGCCACGCGTGCCTGGCGCGCGCGCTTCTCACTTAATGTCGAGCCGGCAGGTCCCGTGCATGCGCTGATCACGCTGAGCGGCGACAAGACTTTTGTGCGGATGTGGGCGGAGCGGCCGGCGACGGCGCAGCAGCTCCGCGCCGGCATCGGTGAACTCAACCAGGCACTGACGAGAGCCGAGCTCAAGCCCGGTGATATCGTGGTGCGCGAGGGCACCCCGCCGCAACCGGCGCCGGCCCGCGCCGGACATTTCCTGGATCGGGCCACATGAGCGACGCCTCCAAGCTTGCGATTGCCCTGCACTACGAGAAGGGCACCAACGCCCGCGTCGTCGTCGCCAAGGGCAAGGGCACGATCGGTGAAAAGATCGTCGAGATCGCCAAGGCCCATGACATTCCGATCGAGGAGAACGAGGTCTTGGCCGGCGCGCTCTCCAAGGTCGAGCTCGGCGAGGAGATCCCTCCAGACCTCTACAAGGCCGTCGCCGAAGTGCTGGTGTTCGTGCTGCGGCTTTCGGGTCGGGGGCGGTAGAGCATGATCCGGACCCCGGAGGACCGCGTTAGCGCAAAGTGTGGAGCGGTCTTCCGAAAAAACATCGTGCTCAAGAAATAACCTGTCATCGTTTCACCAGATATCGGCGGCATTGTCGCGACCACTCTCATCATCATTGGATACCGCTCTTGCTGACCCGTCGTTCCACCCTCGGTCTGCTTGCCGCAGCCGCCACCCTGCCGTCACGCGCGCTCGCTCACGTCGCGCCGCCGCGCAACGAAATCCGCGACAGCTTGGCCAAACGCTTCACCGATTTCGGCACATCGGGCACCTTCGTCGGCTACAAGGTCGAGGACTATCTGATCGTCGCCAGCGACAAGGAGCGCTCGGGCGAGGGGAAGCTGCCGGCCTCGACCTTCAAGATTCCAAACTCGTTGATTGCGCTCGAGACCGGTGTGGTCACTGACCCCGACAAGGACGTGTTTCCCTGGGACGGCGTGAAGCGTCCGATCGAGGCCTGGAACAAGGATCACACGCTGCGGACTGCGATTGCAGTCAGTGCGGTGCCGGTCTATCAGGAGATCGCGCGCCGCATCGGCCAGCAGCGCATGCAAAAGTATGTTGACGAGTTCGACTACGGCAACCGCGACATCGGCGGCGGCATCGACCAGTTCTGGCTCACCGGGGCCTTGCGCATCGATGCCGTCGAGCAGATCGACTTCGTCGACCGGCTGCGCCGGCGCGCGCTGCCGATCAGCAAGCGCAGCCAGGATCTCGTCTGCGACATCCTGCCGGTGACCAAGGTCGGCGAAAGCGTCATTCGCGCCAAGTCCGGCCTGCTGGGTGCTGAGCGCAGCGAGCCGTCGCTCGGCTGGATGGTGGGCTGGGCCGAGAAAGGCGAAGCGCACACGGTGTTCGCGCTCAACATCGACTGCCGCGAGCCACGCCACATCGAAGCCCGCATGACGCTGACGCAAGCCTGCCTTGCCGATATTGGTGCGATCTAGCGCTACCGCGCTGGTGCCGCTCGACTAGCATCCTCCCGCCAAAGAAAACCGGGAGGATGGAAAATGAATGCAACGACGCTCTGGCTGTCGTCGCTCACGCTTGCCGCAGCAAGCGGCTGGTTCGCTGCCACGATGTTTGCCGGCTCCGCCACCAGCAAGGAGCCACGGTTTCCGCAGCTCACCATGGATCAGCTCGACGCCCGGCAGAAGCCGCTCGGCGAGCAGATCATGAAGGTGTCGAGCGTCGGCATCGGCGGACCCTACAATCCGATGATCCGCAGCCCCGTGCTCGGCCAGCGCCTGTTCGACCTGTTCCACTATCTGCGCTGGGAGACCTCGGTCCCGGTCAAGCTCAACGAGTTCGCGATCCTGATCATCGGGCGTCAATGGCGCTCGCAGGTGGAATGGTACGCGCACGCGCCGCTGGCGGCGAAGGCAGGGCTGTCGGCCGACATCATCGCGGAGCTGAAGGCCAACAAGCGGCCGTCGAAGATGGCCGATGACGAGGCGGTGGTCTACGACTTCCTCACCGAGCTCACCACCACCAAGAAAGTCACCGACGAGACTTATGCGCGCGCGAAGAAGGTGTTCAACGACCAGCAGATTGTCGATCTCACTGCAGTTGCCGGCAATTACGTGATGGTCGCGATGCTGCTGGCAATGGCCGAGGAGACGGTGCCGCCTGGTAAGGAGGAGCCGTTCAAGCCAGGGGAGCCGTAAGGCTCGCCATTGCGAGGAGCTCGCGACAAACTGCGGTACCGTAGCAACCATTAAGTGGCGGCAGTTTTTTGCTCCGCCCGGATGGTCTGCGCCTGCCATGATGACGCCGTGCTCGCGTCCGTCAAGGCGTGGCCTGGCAACAGACCACGTGAGGTTCGAGCGAGCGACGGCCATCCTTGACGGACGCTGCGCGCGACGTCATGA
>NZ_JADPJR010000103.1:0-29482 GCF_023073535.1 Bradyrhizobium sp. 179
GCCTCCGGCGGAAGTCCCTTATCGCCTTCGATCCCCTTCTGCCGATTGGCATCGGCCTTGATTAGGCTCGCATCGACTGCAAATCCCTCACCGCCGACCAGTCGTTCCTCGATGCAGCGGCGCAGCACGCTCTCGAACACGCGACGGAAGAGGTCGCTCTGCCGGAAGCGGCCGTGCCTGTTCTTGGAAAACGTCGAGTGATCCGGCACCGTCCCATCCAGACCGAGCCGGCAGAACCACCGGTAGGCCAGATTGAGGTGAACCTCATCGCACAGGCGCCGCTCCGATCGAATGCCGAAGCAGTAACCGATCAAGAGCATCCGGATCATCAGCTCGGGATCGATCGAAGGCCGACCGATGCTGCTGTAGAAAGGCGCCAGGTCCCGCCGGACCTGTTCAAGATCGACAAACCTGTCAATCAACCGCAGCAAGTGATCAGTCGGGATATGTCTTTCGAGCGAGAACTCATAGAACAACGCGGCCTGTTCGACTTGCCGATGCCCCATCATGATCTTCAGTCCTGCCAACTAAACAGACTGATTCACTGATATCTCTGCTTCGCAACAGCCGCCTTTTTCAACAGAATCGGCCCGAGCCCGCCCACCCTCGGAGCCTTAGCTGGAGCGAGGCAACAGTTCATCCAAGTATCGGCCAGGAAGGGTGGAGAGACGTTTGTGGCGGACGATAGGTTTTCACGCTTATGGTGATCCTCGGCTTGGGTTCAGCTCATGAAGATATTCGGGGCTGAACTCAGCTAAATCTTGAAGTTCCTTTCGGCGGAGCAGAGTCAGGATTTGGTTTTGCCATTCAATGAGACCCTCGCGCCTGAGTTCCTGGACGGTCCTGTTCACGTGCACTATTGAAAGCCCACATGCGTCGGCAACATCTTGCTGCGTGAGTGGAAGCCGGAAGCTGCCGTTGTCCGCCAGCCCAACGAAGTCCATGCGGACGGTAAGCTCGCAGAGAAGATGCGCGACCCTCCCCAAGGCTTGGCGCGATCCGAGATTTTCAACCCATTCGCGATAGATGGCAGCGTGTATCAGCGTCTCGCGCCAAAAAGCGTGCGTAAGCCCGGAAGACTCCTTCATCATCTCTCTGAGACATGAATGGGGCACAGCGGCTATCGTCGATTTGCCCACGCTGCAAAGCTCACAATCCGCCACCGGCAGATGCAGGGTAGGCAAGTCGGGCATGTCCCCGGCTATGTAGAACGACGAAATCTGGTTTCGAGCATTCACCACTCTTTGCCGAGATAGAAGGCCGCTCATCACAACAATGCAGCTGCCAGGCTTGTCGCCCTGGCGCAGCACGTATTCGCCATCGGCCAGGGATCTCACCTTGTATGGCATGCCCGTTAGCCTAACTTGATCTTGTTCAAGTAGACTGCCGACCGCCTGCAGGCGCGCTATTAGCTTATGGTGCGGCATTGAATGCTCCCGTGCGATGCAGGCGGGAGCCCAGTGGTCTCTCAGCCACCGGCGCCTACGGACAAAGCATGACCGGTGGTGTCCTATTAACGCATGTTATATGGTGATGTTCCAATTAAATCGACTGCCGAGGAACCTAACTGAACTTGCGTGATCGGCGCGAGCGCATGATGAATCCGGCGTCACCAGATGGAGTAAGTCTTACATCACCAGCAAGGGGCTAATAGACGCTAGTGACTAGGAACGTTCTTCCGACCGCTACCTACAACGATCTCGCGCTCGCTCAGATGAACGACGGCAACCCATTCGGCGAACGCAGCACAGCCGCCGCCACCGCTTGGCCCCTAAAGAGCGCGCACGCGGCAAGCAACGGGGTTGTGCGGCCCGAAAGTTTTTTCGCATCGTTGTCCGTAATCTTCGGGACATTGTGCATTCACTATCTGCTCCGGATTGAATTTGACGACGATCTGATTTTCGACGGAGGCCCCCATGAGCGTTAAAAGCCGTGATGGCGATGATCCTCCAGAACCAACTGACAAGTCGGGCCGTGCATTCGCTAATGCCATCTGACTACGATGAATTGTAGAACTGCTGATCGAGCAGCTCAGACAATTGGAGCTTGGCTTGGCAGTTCTTTGACACCCCCGAGGGGTGCACTCGAACACGGCCTGCAAAACCCCGATTACCGCACCGGCTGGTCCATATGCAATGGGATCACATTCCTAGAAGGGTTCCCCCATGTTGACGGCATATAGCCCGGGAGGTCCACCGTGAAAACCAAGGCCAAGGCGCCCCTTGCACCGACGGCCGCCGCCCAGCGCATGCGGGAACACCGCGCGCGCCAGGCGATTGGCGCTACGCGAATTGCCATTGATCTCGACGGGGACGACAAAGATTGGCTTCGCAGCCAGGGCGTGCTTCGCGAGTGGGACGAGGACGATGGGCGAGCACTCGCGCAAGCCCTGAAGGTGGCGCTGCAGAAACTGCCAAGTTACACCGTAACGAAGTTTGAGATCGCGATCTGCGCGAGAAATAGCCAACCAGCCCTAGGGGTGATTGCAGCGCCTCGCGTTGTCCTCATTCTCTGTCGTGCTCTCGGGAGCAAGTAATGGACGAGACATTGCTGCTTTTGATTGTGGCGGTCGTGGCCATTATCTTTGCCGTGCCGTATGCACTGGCGATCTTGCTCTACAGTTCCCATTTTTTGCATTATGGCTACTGATACCCGTGCAGACCGATGTGGAGCCACAGCTTATTGTTGATCCGTCATCGTACCCACAATTGGCAAAATTGCGTGCTGAAAAACGCACCGCCGAAGAGCGATACGACGAGGTTTGCCATTCTGACTGCGGTATTCGATGGTCCGATAACGTGGGCCGATTCGAAGAACGATCCATACGCGGTCGAGAACTGAACGAACAACTCGAATATTGGAGCGCCGAGTCTGATCGGATCACGGCCGAAATAGATGAGATCGCATTTCCCCAGACGAAGCTGGTCAGGGAGTGGCGAAAGGCTTTGCTCGCTTGGTCTCAACAGCAGGCTGGGAACGCGGCGAAGCGGGCTGGCTGGAAGATTGCAGTGGTTGTTTTCGTTGGCGTCTGGATCGCCGCCGAACTCATCGGCATGGCCTTTCCGAACGTTATCAAGTTCTTGGCGTTCGCTTGGAATCCTGCGCCGGACCTCCTTCACCCAGGGATAGCGATTGGCGCGACAGCGGGTTGGGCAGCAGGCATCTACCGCGTTCTTCATCCGCCAGATTCCTTCGCAGAGCGAGCGCAGGCAACGATCAATGAATATCGGGACGCAAAGAGAGTTCGCGAGCGGGCTGAAGATAAGGAAATAGAAGAGTCGCACGAGGGGAACCTTCGAAGAAGAATACGACTCGTCGGAAAACGAGGAATCCCCAGAGGGACTACGAAGCGGAAGAACCTTGGTATGGAGTCTTGGGCGTGTCACCTGATGCAAGTCATCAGGAGATCACTGAGGCATACCGGGAAAGGATTAAACAATATCACCCTGATCGCGGCTCAGGTTTGGGAGAGAAGCTGCAGCTTCTCGCCAAGGTCGAGACCCAAAAGCGGAACGCGGCACGAGAAGAAGGGCTGTCTACGCGGAGATAGGTCACGCCTACTTGTCGCGATATCGCGTCCTGCTCAAAGAGTTTCACGACGGGCACCGACAGGGCGAAATGCAGCAGTCGGCCTGCCAACCAAAATTCATTCAACCTGCAAGCATTCGAGGTCGCAAATGCGCATTCTGTTTACCGCATTCTTTTTTCTGTTCACCACGGTGGCGCTGGCCGAGACCAAGCCTACCGAGATCAGGATCAAGTGGAAGGGTGACTACGCTGACAACAGCGACAAGCACTGGTCGAAGGACAACCCCTACGACTCTGGCTTCTCCAAGAACTTCAAGAACGGTTCGCCCCAGGAGTTCGGCGACGTGCAAAAGGATGTTGAGTTGAAAGGATTTGTCTACTCGCCTACTAACGCAAAGGGGCCGGTGCCGTTCGTGGTCGTCATGCATGGTTGTGATGGCATGAGCACAGCCGAGAAAGAGTGGACGGCTCGCGTTGCCGACGCGCTCAACAAGGAAGGCTTCGGCGGGCTCGTGCTAGATAGCTTCACCACACGTTACGTGGATAACAGTTGCGGCTTGGCGGACTTACACTGGGGCAGGCGTCGGGCTGATGATGCCTTCTCAGCGCTCGACTACCTGATCGATAAGAAGCTGGCAAAAGCCAACGAAGTCTACATCATAGGCTATAGCAACGGAGGCACGGCGGCACTGGTATCAATGACGACACAAGAGGCCTGATCATCCTCACCATTTTGCGGCGGCATTCGCAGTTGCTCCAGGCTGTAGTCCCCCTTTGCAGCATTCCGCCCGTTATACCGGACCGATTTTGATGTTTATGGGCGATAAGGACGATGCAAATAATCCAGAGTGGTGTCGAGAACTGACAAGAAAGAAGCGGTCAGTTCCGGTGCAGATGATCGAGTACCAAGGTGCCAACCACGGGTTCGTGCTCGACGTACCCTCGCACGTTGGCGATCATGGCTGGACTCTGACCTACAATCCGTTGGCGGAGAAAAATATACTGCAGACCGTTGTCTCCGCGATCAAAACCAAGAAGTTCGTTAAAGGCGTAGAGTCTAGGTGACCCACCAAGCTCATTGACGACCTCACGACCGAGGGATGCCTGAAGGCCAACGGCAGAAGTGGCCATTGCGACGAAGTAAGCGTTAAGCTACTTTCCGACCTGAGGTTGTCAGCCGGGTTCAGCTCTTCCTCTGCTGTCCTGGTTCAGCGTCGCCCGAGGGAATTCCGCAGTGAAGATCATATACGCATCGTGCATGGCCGCGCTTGTGCTCTGTTTGACGGGGGCGGCGCTTGCCGACGACTTACAGTCCGTCGGCGACCCCGACAGTCTCGGTTTTTCGGCGCGGCGGCTGGCGCGCATGACCTCCTGGTTCGAGGCGCAGAGTCAAAAAGGCGATCCTTCCGGTTTTGTCGTGGGGGTCGCGCGTGGCGGCAAGCTCGCCTATCTGCAGGCCACCGGCTTCGAGGACCACGACAAGCAAATGCCGATGCGGCCGGATTCGATTTTTCGTATCGGATCGATGTCCAAGCAGATCACCAGCGTCGCCACCATGATCCTGGTCGATGAAGGCAAGCTCGACCTCGATGCTCCCGTGGCGCAGTATCTGCCAGAGCTAAAGGATATGCAGGTCGTCAAGAAGGATCAGGCCACCGGCGATCCGATCCTTCTGGATCTTGTCCAGAAGGTTTTTGAACCGGCAAAGCGCGCGATGACTATCCGTGACCTTCTGCGAAATACGTCCGGCCTGGTTTATGGTGTCGGGGATTACGCCGACCCCGGATTTGGCAATGCGGCGGTACACCTGCTTTACGGCGCGCGGGCGCCGTTCCGGCGCGAGAAGCCGATTGCTTCGTTCGTGGCGAGCCTCAGCACACTCCCGCTTCTGCACCAGCCGGGCGAAGTCTGGGAATATTCGATAGGGTATGACGTTCTGGGGCGCGTCATTGAAGTTGTGTCTGGCCATCCCTTCGATCAGTTCCTGCAAAGCCGCCTCTTCGCACCATTGCACATGGTCGATAGCGGCTTTTCGGTACCGCAGGACAAGCTTGCCCGCCTTGTCGCGGTGCCTGGCGCGCAGCCCGCCCCCCTTTCGGATGGCGACGTTACCAAGCCGCAGACGTTCTTCTCGGGCGGCGGCGGCATCGTCTCCACGGTCCCTGATTTTCTGCGCTTCTGTCAGATGCTGCTCAACGGCGGTGAGCTTGATGGGGTGCGAATCCTGAAGCCCGAGACGGTGCGGCTGATGACGAGGAATTCGGTGTCGCCCGACATGCACATCGCAGGCCACGAGGTCGGCCCGGCTTTCGGAACGGGATGGGGACTCGGCTTCGCTGTTCGTACCGATCCGGATTTCAGCCTCATTCCCGGTGCGGTGGGTAGCTTCAACTGGCAGGGAAGCTGGGGCACATTTTTCTCGGTTGATCCGGTGCAGAAGCTGATTCTGGTGATGATGATGCAGCGAAGCCAGTACAGTGAGAACGGTTTCTATTTCAATGCTATCCGGCGTCTGCCGTACACCGCGTTGAAGGTTCCTGAAGTCTCCGCTCCAGTCGAGTCGCGGCGAGGAGATGCCGAAAACCTCGCCGAATATGTCGGACGCTACGATTTCGGCGGTTCTACAAGTTCCCTGGATAGGCAGATTTTGGTCGCCGACGGCAACGGCTGGATCGGGCTTGAGTCCGTTGTTGCCGAAACAGGTGGCCTTAGAGTGATCAAATTGGCCTCCGCAGGCCCAGCCGCGAAGGCGGGCGTGCTCGCCGGAGACCTCATCACCTCTGTCAGCGGCGCTTCGATCAGGGGCCTCACCCTCGAAGCGGCACTTCACCGGATTTCAGGTACGGCCAACGCCGCAATCGAGCTTAAGATCATGCGCTCAAAGCAGAGCGACCCGCTCGTTTTCACGTTTGTTCGTGAGGCAGTCCCTTCGCACAGCGTCCAGCTTCAAATCCGTGTCGCAGATGGCAGGCTGATCGTCGAAGCAACAGGCGGCTGGTCGATCCTTGATTTTGATAGGGGCCAACCGACGCCCGTGGCGGCTCTTTCGAAAGATGAATTCTACGTCGAGGGCGGCGATCACACGCGGATTGCTTTTACTCGCGACGCTGTTGGCAAGGTCAATGGCGCGGTTCTCAATCCGGGGCGATGGGAACAGCGCGGCGCGCTCGCCCAATAGGGCACACTGACGGCCGATGGAGTGGCGGGAGATTGCGGGACCCGAACCTCAAGGTGTTCGATGATTCGGCAATGTGGGGCTAGACACTCTGCTCAGGATCATCGGCCGTTTCCAGAATGCGCTTGAATCAGGGCGGCTGTACCTGCCGATAGCTGCGCGAACGCTGCGGCTCGCTCCACACCGTCCAAGCGTGGGTCCATCTCGCTCTTGAATTTGGCGGCCGAATGAGCCTCTCGGATAATGCCTGGAGTGCAGTCGCGCAACAGAAAACTCCCACTCACAGCCTGGTTGGCTTCCGCGCGCGCACAAAGATAAAGCCGGGACGCGGCATAGCAGATCATATCCCTTCGGGTCTTCTACCCTCAATGCTTGAGGGCGTCGGCTCGCAAATTCGGTCGATGAGAAATCCGGCCGCAGTTAATGGCTCAGACAAGTCGCGGAGCGGCCGCCTGTAGTAGCGCATCATCTCGTCGAGCCAGCCCCACCTCTCTTCAATCAACGTCGGCCGCAAGTATCCCGGATCCAGCAGCGATGCTTGCTGGATGGGATGATGAGTTGAAAACACCAACGTTCCGCCCGGTCTAAGAACGCGCGCCCATTCGACGAAGACTTTCGACAGGTCATCCAAATAGTGAAGCACGAGCGAGGACAGCACCAGATCGAAAGCCCCCTCCGGAATTAAACCTCGAAGCTCCCGCACGTCGGCGTTCAACACGCGCGCCCGCCCGCTCAATCGTCTGTCTGCCAGTTCCACCATGCTGCGACTCGAATCAACGGCGACCACGCGGGCTCCTTGGCGGACGAGCCAATCTGCATACCATCCCGGGCCGCAGCCAGCATCGAGAACATCCTTTTGGCTTACGTCAGGCGAAGGGCCAGTGTCGTCGGGCGCTCGTAAAGGGCGTTCCACGGCCGCTCGTCGATTTGAGCGGCGTAGCGAGCGGCAATTGTATCGTAATTAGTCGGTCCATCCATCTGGGCACTCATTCCATCGACGTGTAGCCGGGGCCTGCATTGCGGTGAAAATGGCTGCGAGATATGAAGGCAATTTCAATCTCAAAGCGGGCGGCACGCAGTACCTACATGATGCTCGCAAGAACCACTTCACGTAGGACGCGCGTCGGAGGCACCCACTGATCTTCTTTGAGGTAGTTGCCAGCGGTAATCGCGAGGACGAGTTGGAGCGCTGGAATGATAAATAGTCGCTGCCCTCCTTCTCCCTGCGCCATCCACATGCGTTCCAATCGTCCAACCGCCCAGCCCTTCGGCTTCCCGAACGCTATATCTAGAACGAACCACTGATATCCGTAGCGGCGAAGTTCATCGGCGCTGATAGCAGGAGTGACGCAGCGCTCGATCCAGCTACCCGGAACGACAACGCGTCCGGCAACGGTGCCGCCTTGCAGCATCATTCTGCCGATTTGCACGAGATCGCGCGGCGTCATGCGGGCACCGGACGCGGCGAATGGTTCGCCGTCTCGCCCCGTGGCCCATTCGGTCGGCCCGATGCCGAGCGGATCAAACAGATTCTCCCGCGCGTAGTCATGCAAGGTCTTGCCGCTCCCTTTCGCGATCATGCGAGCTAGGAGGGCGGTCGCGCCGCCGCAATAGGTCCAGTGCGCACCGGGAGCATCGATCACCGGCCGTTCCAGAATATAGCGATAGCGGTCGGCCGCATTGTCCATTGCGGTTTCACTGTTTCGCGGATCGGAATAAAGGAGGCTGCTTTCGTCCCAATCGGTGCCCATTGTCATCGTAAGCACGTGCTGAACGGTGAGCCTATTCCGACCCGCCTTATCAGCCAGGTCAGCGTACTCGGGAAACGCCGAGAACAGCGGTGCTTCGGGCGGTGGGACCTTCCCTTGCTCAAGCGCGATGCCATAGAGCAGCCCGACGATGCTCTTTGAACACGACCGCAAATCATGCAGGCTGTTGGACGTGAACGCGACCCGGCCGACCGCACCAACGCCCCGCACGTGATCGTCTCCCTCGAAGTACCGTTCCAAGATCATGCGGTCGTTCTTGAAGACGACGACCCCATGTAAGTTCCAGATCCGCTTCTCGGCAACGGCCTTGTCGAGGCGCTCTTCGAGGTCAGCGGTAAACCCCACTTCCTCGGGAGCCGCGGACAGCCATTCATCGGCAACACTCCCCGATGGATTCGCTATCATTGTCGCTCCCGCCGCTAATAGGAATTGCCGTCGCGTCTGTTTCATCGGGTTGAATCGGGCAGAGATAAGCGCGTCCCGTCAGAGTTTCTTGCTCATCGGATAACCTGTAGTCGTGCCAAACTCACCGACCGGCGGCCCCGTCTCGACATATCCGTTCGAGAGATAGAACCGGCGGGCAGTCTCAGTGCTGGTGAGTATGCATTCGCTATTGCCACGAGTAGCTGCCCGTTCCTCAAGGGCGCGGAGCATCGCGCGGCTAACGCCGCGAAAGCGGGCATCCGGCGATACATAATTCAGTCCAATTCGGCCGACGTTAGTCACCGAACCAACCGCAAGAATTTCGCCGCCTTCGACCGCTACAAGCACCGAGTTATCGCCCTGAGCTATCCAAGCCCGAAAAATCTCGGGCGTTTTGTTACCTAACCAGCGGGTCAGAATTGCGGGATCGTCTTTATGGTCGGCGTGGCAAAGCTCTGCGATTGAGCGCTTCATCACGACACAAGCCGCGTCCGCATCCTCCGGTTTCGCATTTCGTATGAGCATGCTCCATTGAACCCGACCCCGTGCGCGCGCACAAGATCAATCAACGCCGTCAACCTTGTGAAAGGGCGGCACACTTCCTTCAGGTTGACTTGGCACGTCCAGGTTGATTTGATGGGCGGGCCATTGGGGTGGTTTTCGAGGGGGGCAGAATGGGAAGCTCGCAGGCTGGCGGCTCATCTGCGACTATCGAGCCCAACGAAGCGTTGGTGCTTGGTTCAGCGCGGTCGCGGGGTTGGCGCGAAAGCATTCTTGTTCTCGCAATGGTACTTGCCCCAGTTGGACTGGCCATAGTCCTGGTCATTACCAGCATTTTCGTCATCGCGGGCTGGCAAATTGTGCGCGGGGTACCGGCACACATTCCTGCAAGAGCGGACCTTCAGCTATATGGGCTGTTGTCTTACATTATCGCCAGTTGGGTCGCCGTGGCGGCGGTGTGGCTTTGGACATCGCGCGGAGGGTTACGCCGTGAGGTGTTCAAATGTCATAGATTGACGTGGCCAACCGTTACGGCGAGCATCATGGGCTTCTTGATGGCCATGTACGGCGCGCCTGTCATGACACATTGGCTATCTCAAGCAACAGGCGGGCGCGGCCCGGGAGTTCAGATCAACTACCACGATGGGCAATCAGTCGCGATGTACGCCTTGCTCTTCGTGGTCACGGCTCCGGTGTGCGAGGAAATTCTATATCGCGGGCTGCTGGTCGCTTGGCTTCGTCGGATCGGCTGGAGAAACTCTGGTATCTGGCTAGTCGGTAGCTTGATCTTTGGAGCCAATCACTGGATCCCGCTCGGCTTTGTTTGGAGTGCGGTCATGGTCGTGTTCGGCGGCTTGCTGTTCGCAATGCGCCTGCGATACGACTCCCTCTCTCCCGGCTGGCTGGTCCATTTTCTGTTCAATGCGCAACCGTTTTTGGCATATCCGCTGATCAGTTCGGTGTCGCCCGCGTTGCTTCCCGGTTCTCTCTCTTAGGGCGTGTACTCACTCTGGCTTGCTCGCACTCGCAGAGATTGATACCCTACTTTCATTCTCGTCGGACCCGTTCCCTTCAAATTGCGTGGAAAACCTATGCCTCACAAGAGACCTGCTCTTGCTGATCTTAGCCGCGGCCTCCTCTTGCTGCTGATGACCGCCTGTGTCGACACAAGGCAGTTGTGCGCCGCCGAGGCAGCCGTCTGGCCGATTCCGGACTGGCAGGTGTCCACTCCCGAAGAGCAAGGTATGGATTCGGCCGAGCTCGCGAAGGTCATCGC
Organism: Bradyrhizobium sp. 179; assembly: GCF_023073535.1. Taxonomy (NCBI): domain Bacteria; kingdom Pseudomonadati; phylum Pseudomonadota; class Alphaproteobacteria; order Hyphomicrobiales; family Nitrobacteraceae; genus Bradyrhizobium; species Bradyrhizobium sp. 179. Next base: position 10,673 of record NZ_JADPJR010000103.1, read on the forward strand.
CTATGGCAAAACCAAGAGCTTCGATAGCCTTTTGATTACCCGCCATGGACGTATCGTGCTCGACGCCTACTACGCACCCTACACCGGGGACATCCCGCACAATCTAAACTCAGCCACTAAGTCGGTGGTTAGCAGCCTCATCGCCATGCTGCGCAAAGACGCGCTGCTCGACAGCTTCGAACAACCGGTGCTCGATATCTTTGCCGACCGGGAAGTCGCTAATGTCGATGAGCGCAAGAAGGCGATCACGGTGCAGCATCTCCTCGACATGACCTCGGGCCTCGAATGGGACGAGGGCTTCGAAGGTGGCCGGGAGCAGTCCATGATCGACATGCGGCGTAGCCCTGATTGGGTCAAGTTCATCCTTGACCGCCCCATGTCGTCACACGCGCCGGGAGAACTGTTCTACTATAACAGCGGCAATTCGCATCTGCTTTCGGCCATTGTCACTAAGCTCGCCGGGACGGCAACGGTCAGCTATGCCAATATGAAGCTGCTTGGTCCGCTCGGGATAGCTCCGCCGTTCTGGCGTAGGGATCCGCAGGGCATTGCGATTGGAGGATTCGGCCTGTCGCTGCGGCCGCACGACATGGCCAAGTTTGGCTATCTCTACCTCCGCCGGGGGGAGTGGGCTGGCCAACAACTCCTTCCAGCGGAATGGGTCGACAGCGTCAGTCACGCCACCATCCGCATGAACGCGAGGGCTGACGCGAGCCTGACCTATCACAACCAATTCTGGGCGCTGCCCGACCAGCATGTCTTCATGGCGGTCGGCTATCACTGCCAGGTGATCATGATATTTCCCGACCTCGACATCGTCGCGGCGATGACGGCACGGGATTTCTGTTCGTTCCGCAGGATGGCTGAGGGTATCGCCGGGGCTGTCAAATCTGAAGCGCCGCTGCCGACCAATCCCGACAGCACGCGCCTGCTTGACGACGCGGTCAGCGACGTCTCGACCGAGAAGCCGACGGCGGTTGGACCGATGCCTGAGATTGCATCGGCGATTTCAGGCAAAACCTTCCGGTTCGCCAGTAACGCGCTCGATGTCAGATCCTTTTCATTGTCGTTCACGGATAGCCCGAGTTACGCGGTCGAGCTCGAAACGCACAACCCCGCCAATCCCGTGATCCGGATTCGGGGACCGATGGGCCTCGACGGCCTTTATCGCAAGAGCGAGCCGACGTCCTTCGGGTTGCGCGCGGTCAAGGGATCATGGGTGAACGGAGACACGTTCGCGGTGGACGTACAATACGTGGGCTTAGGCGAGCAGCAGACGTTCTCACTCTCCTTCAGCGGCGACAACGAGGCCGTGCTGCGCGGCAAGACCAGGGGCGGCCGCGAAGTCAAGATCGATGGCCAAGCTGGCGGCTGAGGGAAGCTTCGTGGCATCGCTCCCGTATCCCCAAGTCCGCGCGGCTTACCAGGCGGACACCAAAGTCGCAAAACATACTGATTTGTGTTACCTGCATCAGAGTTTAGCTCTATGAGCAAGAATGGTTCTTTTGCACCGCCGCCCACTGTTCCGGCTGATTTGGCTCGACGGATGCTCGTCGAACGGGTTGATGACCGCCGATTGAGCGTTGGGATGGCGATAGGAACGACTGAAAACAAGCGCCAACAGGTGGTGAGCCACGGTTACCGAGATGCGCGCGCTCAGGGCCGGATAAACGAAAACACCATTTTCGAAATAGGGTCTATCACGAAGCTTTTTACCGCCATGTTACTTGTTGACATGGCCAACCGCTCCGAGGTCGGTCTCGACGAGCCGGTCGCTGAGCTTCTACCCGCTGGTACGCGTGTCCCCTCCCGCAACGGCAAGGTCATCACCCTGCGTGATCTCGCCTCGCATTACTCGGGCCTGCCTCGCGTGCCGACAAATCTGGGACGGGAAGATCATCCCGATGACCCCTATGCTTGTTACACAGCTGAGGATCTTTATCAGTTTCTCGCGACCCACGAATTGATACGAACTCCGGGCGACACCTTCGAATACTCCAATCTTGGAGTGGGGTTGCTGGGTCACTCGCTGGTTCTCCGCGCAAATGCTCGCGATCATGAGACTCTGATCCGGTCTCGGATTCTTGGTCCATTGCGAATGGACGACACAGTGATCGCCATCCCTTCTCGATTGACGGACAATGTCGCATCGGGGCACGACGACAGCCTCGACCCAGTGTCGAATTGGAATTTTGACGTGCTCGCCGCAGCGGGCGCGTTCCGTTCGAACGTATCCGATCTGTTGCGATTTATGGACGCGCTTTGCGAAGGGCATTCGCCAATTTCGTCCATGATAGGTCCTCTGACTACTCCACGGAGCCAAGGTGGACTGGAATTAGGGCCACCGCATCCGGATGGTGGAATTGCCATTTCCCACTCGGGCGGTACCGGTGGATTCCGCTCCTTCGTCAGGTGCATTCCGGAGTGGAAGCGAGGGGTGGCTGTGCTTAGCAACACGTGCATCGATGCCGTTGTTGATCTCGGCGTTCACTTGTTGGACCAGCGGTGCGGCCTCAACTGGTATCGCAAAGAGGTTGCCGTCGAGCCGTCGTGCTTCGCGCGCGTCGTGGGCCGCTATCGACTACGCCCCAATTGGGAGTTCGAAGTGACATCAGTCGCCGAGCGGCTCTACATTCGGCTCGCCGACCAACCGGCGCTACGGGCTTTTCCGATTTCGGAATGGCATTTCTTTTACAAGTGCGTTGGTGCGCAGGTCACATTCGAACCCGGCGAAGACGGCCGCGCCGCTCGCTTGATCTTGCATCAAAACAGCACCGACCAAATCGCTGAACGGATCGAGTAATTCAGGACTGGAGCATGTTCGGTACTTCTGCTCCTGTCGCTTAGTTGCCTCTCTGTTTCTAAGGTGGAGCTTCGGCTCGCGAAGCCCTAGCGGGAAGGTCCAGGATCGCCGCGGTGCCCCGCATGTGACCAAACTAGACGTTCCACTTTGATGGACGCGGCCCGCTCCATAAGCCAGTGCATGCCTGTCTCGCCAATGATCTCGAAGCCGTTACGCTTGTACAGTGAGCCGACGGGATTCCATTTGAGATATTCCAGCCTAACAGGCAGACCTGCCTTGTCGGCGAGCCCTAGGCAGTGTCTAAGAATGATCGTGCCAAGCCCCCGCCGCTGCTCGTGCGGGAGGATGTAGAACTCACCAAATTGAATGTAGGCGTCCCCCTGCATAAACGATAGAGTGCCTATCTTGGTTTCGTTTCGTTGAATCGCGAAGAAGGGTTTCTCACCGAAATGGTCGCGGTGGACCATGCGCTGGTAATTTTCGTCCCATGCCCATCTCTCGGCAATGTGCGGGCCCATAGCCGCTCTTTTGACCTCGAACGAAAACGCGAAGTCTTCTGCCGAATTTGTTAGCCGTCGAAAGTTGAGGTCAGTCGATAAAGCGGGGATATCCATGCACGCAGACTAATGCCTGCAGCATGGGAGCGCCAAGTGTCAAAACGCCAAAAATGTCCTCTCCGGGCCGAAGCGGGCGTTGATAGCAAGCGAGCAAGTGCTACTCTGCTCGGCATGGAAAGAGCCGTCCATGTAAGGCCAGCAACTTCGGCACACTATCAATTTGCCCTCGAATTATACTTGTTGACTATGCGATCCTACACCGAAGAACTCATGGTGTGGGATGAAGCCCAACAGCGGGACAGTTTTGCTGCACTGTGGAAGCTGACCGAAGTCAGTGTCGTAACGGTCAATGGAGAGGATGTGGGCTGGCTACAAGTTAACGAGAGACCGACAGAGGTCCGCTTACTCCAATTCTTTATTGCCCCGGTTCATCAACGGCGTGGCATCGGGACGGAAATCCTCGGAAATTTGGTGGCGGCTTGGAAAACGACAGCCAGGCCGGTACGTTTGACTGTTCTCAAAAATAACCCTGCGAGACAGCTTTATGAAAGAGCGGGGTTCTCGGTGGTCGGCGAAATAGGCGTGAAATTCGAAATGAAACTCAAGGCGTAATTTCTCGGTTTAGCGCGATGGGGAAGTTCGGTTTGGCTCAGATATGGCCTGCTGATCGGGGCGGACCGGAAGCGCGCTCGCGCCTACCGCCGCTAATGACCCATTGTCGACCTGAAACGGTGGATTAATGATAGGCCATGACCTTTTCAAAGCGGGTACTGTGGGAGCATTACAGGTGAAGGCTTATTTCGTCCTCGACATCACTGTGCATGACTACGGGCGGTTCAAAACGTATATCGATGCGATCCCCGCGATCATTGCGAGACATAATGGTAAGTATATCGTTCAGGGCGTGGAGCGCTCGAAGGCGAATGGAAGCATGAGAGACTTGTAGTTATTGAGTTTTCTAGTCGTACAGATGCCGAAGCGCTGTTGAAAGACCCTGAGGCGCAGAAGCTTTTCGCAATTCGTCATTCCACGACGACCGCCCGTCTGCTTCTAGCTGATGGATGCACCTAGTGTTCGTTTCTGGCCCGATGCTGCCTAGTCGGCTATCGAGTGTGGCTCCGGAAGCGGCCGCAGTCGTACTAGACTACCGATTGTGACCGGCGAACTAATAGTGAAGGTCTTTAGACCGCGGGAGCCAAGAATGCGCCGCGCGTTGTTTGCTTTCTATTTTTTGCTTGGACTATCAGTCGCGGACGCCGCGGGGGTCAGAAATTTTGACATTCCTGCTGACGCGGCGGGGCCGGGGATCAGGCTGCTCGTTTGGACCCCTTGTGCGGAGGCCCCTCAAGAAATGGATGCCCGTGGTGCCATTTTCTTTGCAGTCCCCGGATGCGCAGTGACAGGCGAAAAGCTTCCCCTCATCGTGATATCGCATGGCAGACGAGGCTGGTTCGGCGGCCACCATGACACCGCGGCGGCGTTGGCCGACGCGGGCTTTGTCGTCGCGGCACTCAATCATCCCGGTGACACCTGGCGCGATACTAGCCGTACCGATAGCCTTTCGGTGCTGGTGGAGCGCCCTGCGGATATTAAGCGGCTGATTGACTACATGCTGGACGGCTGGCCCGACGCAGCGCGCATTGATGCCCGGCGTATTGGTCTGTACGGATTCTCGTTTGGTGGATACACGGGTCTTGCTGTCATTGGTGGCAATCCGGCTTTGCGAAAGGGCCTGCCCAATTGTGCGACGTCCAGCCTGTTGGCCTGTAAGCAGCTTGAGAGCGGTGAGGCACCCGATCTGCCGGTCACGTCCGATCCGCGCGTGAGGGCGGCTGTCATCGTCGATCCATATCCCGCATTTGTGTTCCCCGAGAAGAAACTGAAGGAAGTAGCGGTTCCGGTGCAGTTGTGGAGTTCCGATCCTTCACAGAACGCTGACGGCCTGTCAGGATGCTGTGCGGCAGCTATCAAGCAACGGCTTTCAGCGCCGGACTATCATTTCGTGACAAACGCTAAACACTTCTCTTTCCTTTCCACCTGCACCCAGAAGGAAGCGCAGGACAACCCGGCGGCTTGCACCGATGCGCCGGGTTTCGACCGGGTCGATTTTCATCGACGCCTTCACGCTGAAATGATCGTTTTTTTCCGCAAACATCTCGCTGAAAGCCAATCGGGACCTCGCAATGATTAATCCGGGCGGCCCTGTCAATGTAGCTGACTGGACCCCGGGGAAGTCCGAAGAAGCTCATTCACAGGGGGGAGACCGAAGGGGAGCGTCCCGCGGCCAAAGTGACGCGATTGACTCGGAAGGACGTCGCGCCCGGTCTTTGTACTGCAATGTCGATATCGACCAACCGAGATGCTATTCGTCATCGAAACGCGCAACAACCATCGGCGACTTTAAGTGATTGAAACTCTGACCGAACGCACGGTGGTTATTGGAAACAGTGGCTCTGGCAAGAGCACGTTGGCCCAAGCCGTTGCCAATTTAGCCCATATCCATATCCCAGCGTTCGATCTCGACCTGCTGCACTGGGAAGAAGGCGGCTATGGCCTAAAGCGCGATGAAAACGTGGCGCGAAAGATGGTTCTGGATATTTCTGACCAGCCGCGCTGGATTATCGAAGGAGCATTTGGATGGCTAGCAGAAGTGGCCCTTTCCAAAGCTACCGCTCTCATTTGGCTAGATCTTCCTTGGAGCGTTTGCCGCGCGGGGCTTTTGGCCCGCGGCCTTCGGCGGGGAGCAACAAGTCACGACGCTGCAGAACTGATGAAGTGGGCGGAAGCTTATTGGACTCGGCAGACATCATCCTCCTTTGCTGGCCATTCTAAGATGTACAACGATTTCCCGGGCACCAGGTTGCGGCTGGAGAGCCGAGCACAAGCTGCCCAGTTGCTCGAAGATTTACGTGCCAGTATGACGAACCCCGGACTCCGGCTTTAGGGGACGCGAAGGCGCAGGTCCGGGCGGGGTCTTTGGTGTCGGCTGATCGAGATAAACCGGCTGAGCCGCCCACCGGGCGCTTATGAGCTTTGCAGACTATCACCGCTAACTTGAGTGGAGTTTGATTGAAACGAGCTTCGCGCCCAACTCCATAAGCAGGATCATTGTCAGCGATTGGACATCGGATTTCGGGTTCAGCATGGCCGTTTTTGATCCGTGCTGAGTTTCGAGGTGTAGCCGGTCGCCACCCTTGATCTGAATTGCGCCGTAGTGCGGCGACCCGCCAAACTCATACCGGCGCCACTGAGTATCCCGTCACCAAGAACGTGCTGAAGGCGCTCGGTCTCGACCCCGAGAAAGACGTCAATTGGATCGCGGTTGGCAACGGGACGCCCGCCGGCGTTGCCCTGCAACGGGGCGTGATCGATGCACTTGCCTATTACGACACCGGTTTCGGTCAGATCGAGGCGGCCGGCATCGAGATGGCGTTCCTGCCGCGGCCCTCGACGATCCCGATGGTGGGCGGCCAGTTCCTGATGGCGCTGCCCGCAATGTTCGAGAAAGACCGCGACCTTCTCATCGGTTTCGGCCGTTCGGTCTGCAAAGCCTCGCAGTTCCTACTGGCCAATCCGACCGCCGGCGCCAGGGCTTTCCTGAAAATGTATCCGGAGACAGCGCCGCGCGGCAGCAGCGAGGAACCGAGGAACAGGCGGTCAAGGCCGTTCTCCAATCGGTCGGGCGACGCATCAAGCTGTATGCGCCTCCCTATGCCGGCACCAAGATGGGCGCGATCAATGAGCAGGAATTCCGTACCGAAGCCGAGATGAATGGCCTCGAGGTCAAGGACTACAAGATCGCCTACACCAACGAGCTGATCGACAAGATCAACGATTTCGATCTCGCTAAGGTGCAGGCCGAGGCGACGGCGTACAAGGGATGAACGACGCCGCGCCGCATGGCGTAGTGACCGGAACCAGTTCCGGCATCGGCCGCGCCATCGCCATGCGGCTGATCTCGCAGGCGTGGACTGTGACGGGCCTCGACCGCTCGCCACCGACGATCGTCGATGCGCAGTTCCGGGGTATCGAGACTGACCTCACCCAGACAGACGAAATCGCGTCGACGCTGGAAAGCATCACGCAGGTCTCCGCGCTGGTGCATGCCGCCGGCTTCATGCGTGTCGGACGATTGGGTGAGCTCGACCCGGACAATGGCGCTACGATGTGGCGCCTTCACGTCGAAGCGGCGGCAACGCTGGCCAATGCGCTGGCGCCACGTTTACCGGAGGGCGGCCGCATCGTGCTGATCGGCAGCCGCACCGCCAATGGTGCAGCCGGGCGCAGCCAATATGCAGCGAGCAAAGCCGCTCTCGTCGGCATGGCGCGCTCCTGGGCTATCGAACTCGTGCCGCGCCAAATCACCGTCAACGTGATCGCGCCGGCGGCTACCGATACGCCCTTCCTGCGCGACCCCAACCGTACCGGTATCTCACCAGTGCTGCCGCCGATGGGCCGGTTCGTCGAGGCCGACGAAGTTGCGGCGCTGGCCGCCTTCCTGCTATCGCCGGAGGCAGGCGCCATCACCGGCCAACAGATCTTGATTTGCGCAGGCGCTTCGCTCTGACGCCCATCAAAAATTGGATAAGCACAATTGAAGGAGAGTTGAAATGACCGTCCGCATCGTGGAGGTGCGCGAGGTGACCAAGCCAAACGCCTCGCCGATCCGCAACGCCTATATTGATTTCTCAAAGATGATCTCGAGCCTCGTTGCCGTCGTGACCAATGTCGAGCGCAACGGGCGGCCGGTGGTCGGCTACGGTTTCAATTCCAACGGCCGCTACGGCCAGGGTGGTCTGATGCGCGAACGCTTCGTGCCGCGCCTGCTCGAGGCCGATCCTAAGACGCTGCTCGATGTATCAGGCGAGAACATCGATCCCGATCGCGCCTGGGCGACCATGATGAACAACGAGAAACCCGGCGGCCACGGCGGACGTTCGGTCGCGGTCGGCACCCTCGACATGGCGATCTGGGATGCGGTGGCCAAGATTGCCGGCAAGCCGCTGTTCCGCCTGCTCGCCGAGCGCTACGGCACCACGGCCAACCCGCGCGTGTTCGTCTAGGCCGCCGGCGGTTACTACTATCCCGGCAAGGATTTGTCGGCATTGCGCAAGGAAATGCGCGGCTACCTCGATCGCGGTTACAACGTCGTCAAGATGAAGATCGGCGGCGCCGACATCGATGAGGACCGCCGCCGGATCGAGGCCGTCCTCGAAGAGATCGGCAGCAAAAACCAGTTGGCGGTCGATGCCAACGGCCGGTTCGATCTGGAGAGCGCGATCGCCTACGCCAAAATGCTGCGGGAGTATCCGCTGTTCTGGTACGAGGAAGCCGGCGACCCTCTCGACTATCATCTGCAAGCATCGCTCGCCGAGTTCTATCCGGGCCCGATGGCGACCGGCGAAAATCTGTTCAGCCACCAGGACGCCCGCAACCTGATCCGCTTCGGCGGCATGCGGCCCGACCGCGACTGGCTGCAATTCGACTGTGCGTTGTTTGCGAATATCTGCGCACACTGGAAGTGCTCAAGACCCAGGGCTGGTCGCCTGCCCGCTGCATCCCCCATGGCGGCCATCAGATGTCGCTCAACATAGCAGCCGGCCTCGGCCTCGGCGGCAATGAGAGTTATCCCGACTTGTTTCAGCCCTATGGCGGCTTCCCCGACGGCGTGCGCGTGGTGGACGGACACATCACGATGCCCGAACTGCCCGGCATCGGCTTCGAGGGCAATGCCGACCTTCACAAGGACATGCGCGCGTTGAGTTCGTAACGCTGTATGCAGCGGGCTCGGCCGGTAGCGAATTCAGTAAGGGTCATCATCTGAAACTATAGCATTTATCACTCCTAATTATTTGCTGTGATGGCGGCCACGTCTTATGAGACGATCATGCACCGGGGGGCTTCCCATGACCGGCCATCGTCGCGACAACTCAGCGCGCGCGCAGTCTTGGGGTGCTGGTAGCGGCACGAGTCCTGAGGCTCGCCTGTTTCAGCGCTTGCCGACGCTAGACGATCTCGAGCGACGCGCCCGCCGTCGCATCCCGCGCTTTGCCTTCGACTTTCTCGAAGGTGGCACCGGTGGCGATCTAAATACCCGGCGCAACCGACAGGCACTTGATGCCGTGGAGTTGATACCTCGGTACGGCAAGGGAAGTTCTGTCACCACCGAGGTTGAGATATTCGGTGTCCCTTGTGCAGCTCCCATCGGCATTTCTCCTGTCGGCGCCGACGGCATTGTCCGGCCGGGTGCGACTCGCATTCTTGCAAGCGCGGCCGGCAATGCGCGAATCCCTTACATGGCCGGCACGCTTGCCACAGCGACGATCGAAGAGGTCGCTAAGCTTGCAGGTCCTTACGCTTGGTTCCAACTCTACGGCCTGCCGGCGGACGACCACTCCGTCACTTTCGACCTAATCAACCGCGCCGACGCGGCTGGGGTGCGGGTCCTTGCCGCGACGCTCGATGCGCCGGTACGCTCCAAGCGTCCACGTGATCTGCGCAATGGCCTCGTGGTCCCATTTCGCGCAACACCGAAGACGATCTTGGACGTCGCTCTCTCGCCGCCATGGCTGTTCGCGCTTGCCAAAGAGGGCACCCCGACATTTCGCAATATGGAGCGTTATCTCGAAGGACCCAAGACTCTATGAAATCTACGTTCTCGCTCGGCCAACAGTTTATCCGCGATGGCGCAGCGCAGAAAAGCGGCGGCGCTACTTCCGGTAATGGTCCATCGGCGACTAGCGGCGCACCTCGCAGAGGTCCGCTCACGGAGGCATGGCGGGACTAGATTTGCTCAGGTTGGGCTACGTGATCGGCGGGAATATGCTTCTCAAGCGAGAACTCGTAGAACAAAGCGGCCTGCTCGACTTGCCGATGCCCCATCATGATCTTCAGTCCTGCCAAGACAGACTGAATCACTGATATCTCTGCGTCGCAACAGCCGCCTTTTTCGACAGAATCGACCCCGAGCGGACATCGATGTATTGGCCCCGACCCCTGCGCTCGTTTCGATAACGACTATCGGGGATACAACTGTTAATAGTTTGGATGATAAGGAATGAACTGGCTTACTGTTTCTGGATCTTTGTAGTCGGACCCATAGCGATTTCCGCCCGCTGAGAGCTGACAAGATTGCTCATCATTCTATATCAGTATCTATTCCTCGCGAGCGCCCTGAGCCTGCTTCCTGATGGTCATGCGAACAGGCCAATGCAAGCCGGAAGGCCGCCGTTCACCCAAAGGCGACATCTCGGGGGACTGTCGCATAGCTGCTTGTTGCTTGTCGTCTGGGTCGTTTAAGGCCACTCAGCAATGAAACCTCTTGCCTTATAAGGCTCAATCTTAGCCCATTCGCTGAGCACCCGCGAACTAAGCTCAGCGTCGGTGTGCCAAAGATCATTGGGGACATTGTAGTGGTTCACGACAACGAGCATCTTTTCTGGATCGGGCCAGTGTCTATGAAGCGTCATCGGATAACGACGCGACGTCCAGAAATTGCCTAAGCAAATCACTGATCGTATTTTGTTCAATCCGATCTTCGCTTCGATGATAGGAAGGGAGAAAATCACGTTCTCCCCCGTGTTGGTCGCGCGATGTTCTTCCAAAATCAATTCAGCCGGAACACCACGTGCCACTAGTCCATCCTTTAAAATTCGGCATTCGGTAAGATCAGAGCCCGGCGTCATCCCTCCGCTAACAAGTAGCCAACGGCAATACTGGCGATGCCAAAGCGAGACGGCGGCGTCTATGCGCTCCTCCACGCCATCTCGTGTACCAAAAACGAATAATAGATCTGCTGGTCGCAGAGGAGTTGTAAGTAGATGCTCGGAGTTTATGCGAGCGATCTCTTTAGCACTCAGCGTTCGGGCCCGGTCTGCCATCAGTCTAATGGGATTCAGTAGCGTTTTCCACAAGCCTAGGTCAGGATATATCCCAAAGGCCAATCAATCGCAAGTTGTCTACTTCTGTCCGGATGGCGTCGGCTCATCGGGCGCTGCCCTTCCAAATCAAAGGGTAAGCCGGCTTTAGCGGGAAGCATTTTTCGATCTTTGTATAGTTTGCTCTGGTGCTCGCACCGCCTCTTGTGCGTCCCATCGAAATGTTCTTCATCGGGCCAAGTCACGACTTTTGGAGTAGGCACGTTATGAAAGCTTCAGCGGAGTTCGATATCGTTGTCTATGGTGCTACGGGTTTCACGGGACAGCTCGTCGCTGAATATCTGGCCGAGCATTACAAAGACGACGCGTCGCTGAAATGGGCGCTATCCGGACGCAATCTCGACCGGCTAAAAGTTGTTCGCGAGGCTAGTGGTTCACCGGCCAATACTGCGCTGATCGTGACTGAGGCCGGTGATCGAACCTCACTAGAAGCCATGGTTAATCAGACTCGATTAGTAATCTCGACTGTGGGACCGTATCAGTTCCATGGGGCCGAACTTCTGAGCGCCTGCGTGAAGACAGGCACAGACTACGTCGATCTCTGCGGCGAGCCAATATGGATGCGGCGGATGATCGACGCGCATGACGCATCGGCCAAAGCGTCCGGCGCGAGAGTCCTATTTTCTTGTGGCTTCGACTCATTGCCGTTCGAACTCGGCGTATTCTTTTGTGAAACCAACGCGAGGGAGACATGGGGCTTTCCTGCTTCCCGCGTTAAGGCGCGTATCCGTCATGCATCTCTCTCGCTTTCCGGCGGCACCTATGCGAGTACCAAAGCAAGTTTTGTAGCCGCCAGCAGGGACCTTGGTCTCGTCTCAATGCTAAAGGATCCGTTCGTGCTAACGCCCGGCTTCGAAGGACCCAAGCAGCCCGCCGGTAATAAAGTCAGTTTCGATGAGGACCTCAATTCCTGGTCCGCTCCTTTTCCGATGTCCACCATCAATACTCGGAATGTCCATCGCTCGAATATGCTGATGGGGTTTCCGTACTGGAAAGACTTCGTCTACGACGAGATGATTTCGACGGGTCCGGGGGAGCGGGGGCGCGCCAAGGCAAAGCTGGTAATGGCGGCGACCAACAAATTGAGGGGCGCCGACGCGCCAAAACCTGGTGAAGGGCCCTCAAAGGAAGAGCGTGAAGGTGGCTCCTACGACATCTCTTTGTCGCACTTGCGCCTGACGGCCGACAATTCCACACCGCCGTCGTCGGTGATTGCGAACCGGGCTACGCCTCAACAGCAAAAATGATTGCTGAATGTGCGATCTGCCTGCTACGCGACGCGGCGGATACCGCAGCAGGAATTTGGACTCCAGGTGCAGCAATGCAGCAAAGGCTAATCAATAGGCTCGTCGAGCATGCTGGGTTGAGCTTCAAAGTCGAGCGCTGACGAGAGTCAGCATCTGGCCCGTTCGAGACTTGTCGGCCCGGTCTGACCACGTCCGCTCATCCGGCTAGACCGGAAGTCATGGCCTCACGGGCAAGCCGACGCGAATGACCCGAAGCTGACATTGAGCCGAAGCGCTCTCAACGAATTGCGCACTCGATACCTTCGAGAATTTCCCGCGCGCGCTTCATCGAAAAATCATGTGTCGCCCGATCGAAGGACGGACTTCTTGGCATCATGTAGCCGTGGAGTACCCCGGGAAAGATGTGCACTTCAACGTTTTCCATGCTCGCCGCTAGGTCGCGATACGCGTTCAGCACCTCGACCGGCGCGCGATTGTCCTCGTCGCCCCAAATGAGGCAGACTTGCCCACGAACTCCGGGCAGCTCGTGAAGATAGTCCAGCATCTCGGATCCGTGGCAGCAGATCCCAGCGGCATATCCAAGTCGCTTGGGCCCGAGGATCGCATACGGACCGCCGTAGCAAAACCCCATGACCGCCGCCTGGCCATTGAATTGCGGGAGTGTGCCGAGGTGCCTCAATGTGTCGATCATGTCCACTTCGCCGGCTCTTATTTGTTCAAGGCGCGGCTGAGCACGTTGGGCCGCGCGCGGGTCGTTTCGAGAAAGCGGGCCGGCAATCGAACGCCAGAAAAGATCCGGCACCGCAACGATGAAGCCGTAGGTCGCAAGTTCGTCGGCGATTGCGAGCATGTCGGTGTCCACGCCACGAATAGCGGAAGCAAGCACAACGGCAGCAACCGGCTTTTCAGCCTCGGGCGTGACCAGATAGCAATCGAACGCGCCGCCGCCATTCGCACAAATCTTGCTGAACGTTCGCTGCATGTCGAATCCAGCTCTTTGTTGGGGTATGGAAGCTGCGGACATCGAGACTTCGTCGCGCTACTCCAGTCTGATCTTCGCGAGCCTCATCACTCTGGCCCATTTCTCGGTTTCACCAGCCATGACCTTGCCGAAATCGGCGGGCGACCCGCCCAGTCCCGTAGCATCCAGGTTACGAAGGCGCATCTTGAACGCGGAATCGGCCAGTGCGGCGTTGGCCTCCTTGTTGAGCCTGTCGATGATCTCGGTCGGGGTATCTTTCGGTGCGCCGACGCCGAACACCGAACTCGCTTCATAGCCCGGCACGAATTCACCAATGGCCGGCACATCCGGCAAGGCTTCGGATCGCGCTGCCGTCGTCAACCCGAGCGCGCGCAGCCTGCCGCTCCCGATGTACCCGATCGATGGCGCCAGGTTCACAAAGACGACCTGCACCTGCCCGCCAAGCAGATCCGTGATCGCGGGCGCAACGCCTCGATAGGGCACGTGTTGAAGATCGAGTCCGCCGGCTTCCTGCTTGAACAGTTCCGCGGCGATGTGTGTGATCCCGCCCACTCCGCCCGAACCGTAGGAGAGTCTCCCGGGATTGGCTTTGGCGTAGGCGACGAACTCCGGGATTGTATTGGCGGGAACCGATGGATTTATCACCATTGCGAGAGCTCCACGCGTCAGACCCGCGACCGGCGCAATGTCCCGCAGGAAGTTGAAATCAAGATTCTCATAAAGCGTCGCATTGATCGCGTTGGGGGAACCAACCAGCAGGAGAGTGTAGCCGTCCGGAGGCGCACGCACGACCGCATCAGTTGCGATATTGCTGCCGGCTCCGGGGCGGTTCTCGATGATGAATTGCTGTCCGAGCCGCTCTGACCACCGTTGCCCGACCAGCCGCGCAAGGATGTCATTCGGGCCGCCTGCAGCGAAGCCCACTATGATCCGGACAGGCCGCGACGGATAGGTATCCGCACAAGCCAGACCCGACAGCACAGGTGGCGTGGCCACCCCCAATGCAAGGCGCAGAAATTGACGTCGGGAGGAAGTCATGGGCTTTGCTCCGTCAAACCTGCACTCGCGCGGGCTCTCGTCAAGGGAGGAGAATAGTTGATGCTGTCATAAGTGCATAAGGCTATTGTCTGATGGGACCATCTCAGAACAGAAATGGATGCTTTCATGCAGATGAGCGATCGCATCGGAAGACGAATGAAGCTGCATGACCTGCATGTGCTCATGGCGGTGGTGCAGGCCGGCAGCATGGGCAAGGCGGCGCTCATGCTCAATACCACTCAGCCTAATATTTCGAGATCGATCGGGGAGCTTGAGCGTGCGTTCGGCGTCCGCTTGTTTGATCGCCACCGGCGCGGAATCGAGCCGACCGAGTGCGGCCGCGCCCTGCTCGATTGCGGCATCGCCGTTTTCGACGAGCTGCGCCAGGGCGTGAAGACCATCGAATTTCTGGCCGACCCCACCGCCGGAGAAGTGCGGATTGGAAGCACCGCTTTTCTAGCAGCGAGCTTCGTTTCTGCGCTCATAGATCGGCTCTCGCGGCGTCACCCGCGGATCAGATTTCAGCTCGTGACCGGCTACATAGAAGCATTGCACCGCGACCTGAGCGAACGCAAAGTCGATCTGTTGATCGTGCGGAGCGGCGGCGCCATTGCTGACGAGCGGTTGCATTTCGAATCCCTCTTTGAAGATTCCTATGTCGTCGCCGCGGGTGCAGCAAATCCATGGGCTCGGCGGCGCAACATCCGGCTCGCCGATCTGGCGGAGGAGCGGTGGGTCCTCCCGCCGCGGGAGAGCGTGATCGGTTCAATCGTCACGCGGGCCTTTGGCGCCAGCGGATGTGAGTATCCACGCGCGACGGTGGTCACGGATTCCCCCCATATGCGGGTCAGTCTGCTGGAAACAGGGCGATTCATCACGGTTTTCCCGGCTTCGGCCCTGAAATTCCTCACCAGGGGGGCGGCTCTCAAGGTCTTGTCCGTCGAACTTCCGGCCGCAAGTCGACCGAATGGGATGGTGACCGTAAGGGATCGCGCCGTCAGTCCAGTTGTGCAACTCGTCATCGACAGCGCCCGTGAGCTCGCAAAGCCAATGGCGAAACGAAAGTGATGACACGTATGTCAGCTCATGGCCCATCGCTTCCGTTGGCGGGTGTCGCTGCATGTCGGCTCACAGGAGCTGACCGGAAGTTTGCAGTCGCGCGCCAGTTCGGCGGCTTGTGACCGATTTTGTTGAAAAAGGCGGCAGTTGCGACTCAAGGATAGCAGTGATTCAGTCTGTCTAATTGGCAGGACTGAAGATCATGATGGGGCATCGACAAGTCGAACAGGCTGCTTTGTTCTATGAGTTCTCGCTCGAGAAGCATATTCCCGCCGACCATCTCTTGAGATCGGTCGACAGGTTTGTCGATCTGCAAGAGATCAGGCAGGACCTGGCACCCTTCTACAGTAGCATCGGCCGACCTTCGATCGATCCTGAACTGATGATCCGGATGCTCCTGGTCGGTTACTGTTTCGGCATCCGCCCAAAACCTTCGAAAGATGGCCAAGCTGATCCCGATGCCCAGGCCGAGGCTCGCATAGAGGCGGTTGAGCAGTTCGGCCAAGTCGCGACGGAGCTATTACAACTAAATACTGCCGGCCTTTTTCAACAGAATCGGCCCGTAGTAGACATCTGCCGCACTTGTTTAGCGATCGGGCTAATCGTCCCTTAGCAAATGCTGGTCATTCTGCCGGCTAACACTGGGGCATGGGCTCAACATGAACGCGATTAGTCTTCTGACAGTCATTGCAGCTACGTGGGTCGGCACGTTAGTTGTCCTCCTGCTCCCTGGCCGCTGGCTCGGAAGTTGGATTGCTGCGAATAGCCCGAACACCTTCTTCGGCGTGCTGTACTGCGTAGTATTCTCGAAGCTGTTTATAGTCGTTCTGGCGGTAATTGCCGTGTTCGTTCGGCTGCCGTTTTTGCCGCATGTCAATACAGATGAAGGCTTCGCGCTCGCATTCATGGCGACGCTGTTTTTTTTGCCAGCGTTGGTCGCTCAGTTTTTGGGCTTTCGCCGTGCACGGGCACAGGGAACATTCACAAGCACAGCTGCGAAATGAACGCCTTCTGGCCCATCAGCGAAATGGCGGTACGCCTCGTTGAGGCTGCTCAGCGAGGCAGAGCGGACCAAATTTGCTCAGGCGGAGTTCTTCGCATTTTGACCCTAAGGCGACCTAGGCAGCGCGCTTCCGATCGCGCCTAGATGCGAACCTCAGATGTGAGGAGCGGGGTAACTGATCGTGTTGACGGCAGGCGGCGGTACTCGGGTTGTCGCCTGACGACACCGCTACTATTTAAGGTGGGTGAATAGTTGCCTCGGCGCGCGAGTTTGGAATCTGGAGCCTCGTTGATGCATCATGGTCTGATCCCTGACAGTGCTGCTATCGCCGTACTCGCGACGCTAATCGCCCAAGGCGCAACACACCGTGCGGACGCTGCATCACTGGCAGAGGTGCGGCAGAATGGTATCCTACGCCTCTGCGCCAACCCATCCGCACTCCCTTATTCGAACCTCACCGATAGAGGCGGTCTTGCCGGGTTCGAAGTCGAACTCGCGGAAGTATTGGCGCACGAGATGGGATTTGAGCTCGGTGTGACCTGGGTTCGAAACGCCGGTGATATCAAGAACTCGGATTGCGATGTCTTGATGGACGTCGTCACCTCCGCCGCAAGCTATGATCGGGAGGGACTTACCGGGCCGCTGACAACCCATCTACCTCTTCGCTATTCGAGACCTTACGCAGACAGCGGTGTTGTCCTCGTCATTTCATCTCGATCTTCGGTTCGTCGGCTTGAGGATTTGCACGGTCAGAAGATTGGCGTCATGGTTGGCACCGTCGAGCACGAGTGGCTGGCCAAACACGGCTTCCGCGTTTCGGTCTTCGCCTCTCAAGAAGACATAATTGCCGCGATCGAGGCAGGCGAAATCGAAGTCGGCGCCACAAACCCCGTGATTGTCGGCTGGTATCGGCACGAACACCCCAGCACGGCAGTAAGGATACCCGACGGATACGAGCCAGAACCGGCACTGCGCTGGAGTGTTTCAGTCGGGCTTCGCCGAGCGGACGATGCGCTGCTTGCAGCCGTGGATGCCGCGGTGTCACGAGTGGTCGAGCAGCGCATACCAGCGCCGATCTACGCGAAGTATGGCATTACCTATCTACCCCCTTCCGGCGCAGGTCTCCAGTAAGGATGCAAAGCCTGGTGCGACTGACACTACGACCACTGCTCTATCCTCACGGTGCAAGCAAGGCTAGATGCCTTGATGTTAAGGCGTCTGCTCACGGACAGGAAGCTGCACTGTGCTACTGAACAGTTCTTCCGCTTATGGGCCCAACCCGGACTCTTTCCGCCCTTCTCGTTGCGGCGGCTCCGTAGGGCGAAGCGGAAGTTGCCACACCGCGAGTTGAGACGCCCGGACCGAAAACAAAATCGGCGGCGCTTGTTGAGCCGCAGCCGTCTTGCGATTTCCCGCCCCGGTAAGCCGGTTTACCGCGATTTACGCAAGCGTCTCGGTTAGCCGGACGCCGGCAAACGCACCAGCGGCCGTCTACGCCCGAAGCCGTTCAATGTCCGACTCGCTCAGCGCGAGTTGCCCCAGGCTCGACGGCCTCTCGCCGCAGGCGCCCCCACCACGCGCGTGGTGATGAGGTCTTTCCAGTATTCATTCGCCCACGTGCCCAATTGCGCCAGCGCGCCAAGGTCGGGCAACACCGCGCTAACGGCCTTCCAGCTACCGGCGAGACTGTGGCCGCCATCGTAGAGCCGGTGCCAGCCGCCGCCGATGTGCGTGCGGAGGTACTCGGCATCCATCGCCTTGCTGGCAAGGGTCGCGCGCTGGTGGCTCAGGTGCTCGGTCAGCCAGTTGCTGAATTCGCTGTTGTTCTTCCAATCGAGCGCGGCGGTGTACGCCTCACCGGCAACCGAGGCCGTCGCGCTCAACCCGCCTGCCACCGAGTTGCCGATGCGCTGCGAGGCGTCGCGTCCGGCGTCCCGCAATCGCGATGCGACGTGTGTCGCATGTTGACGCCAAGCGTCCAGAAAATTCATTTTGCCCCCCCAAAATGCCAGCCGAACTCAAAATCAATGTCATTCAACTCTGCCGAGTGCAACGCCTGTCAATCGGCTTCCAACTTTGACCCCTCGTATTGCCGCATCTGCGAATGTTACCCTGATGGCGCCATTGCCGATGACGATCCGATGTCGATTAATCGGTCGCGCCAGATGGCTTTCCCGGCTGGCG
>NZ_JADPJR010000083.1:0-28298 GCF_023073535.1 Bradyrhizobium sp. 179
CTGCGCTATGCCGATGGCTCCGCACCAGCTCCCGTCGCTACCACCGCCCATTCGGGTAAATCCAACAGCCGGGGCGAACTCAGGACTGGATAAAACTTGGGGGCAACGTCACCTTTGGAGGCGCCGAAGAAGCCTTCCCTTTACGACACTCCCGGATTCTATGGTCAGACCAGAAGGAAATTTAGTCGGTAATTTTGCGAGCTTCTTTGTCTCCTTCGCGGGAATAATGTCAGCAGGCTTTTCCACGTTACCCGAATTGTAATTATCTGCAGCAAATCAGGATATTGGTTCTCCTTGGAACTCTTGCCTAGTATCTATAATGACGAGCCGTTTTGGAGGGGATGTCCCGGGTTCTGTTGAATTTCTGAAGAGGTCGGCGTTGCCCACCTTGAGCCGGTAGGCTCGGGGTGCTGATTCCACAAAGGAGAGCAACGCCATGACGAGAGATATCACACCGGCTGGTTCGCCGGCGACCGGGGCTGTGGACGAAGCGTATGCAGAAGTGCGGGCGAGCTTCGATCGGTTCTGCCTTGCGGCAGGGATCGAGGCGCTCGGCACAATGATGGAGGCGGATGTCACGGCTGCCTGTGGGCCGCGCCACGGTCGCGACGCGGCGCGGCGGGCGCACCGTTGGGGCCGAACGTGGGGACGGATCGGCTTCCACGGCGGCAAGATCGAGGTCGAGCGCCCGCGGGTCCGGGGCGTGGACGGCCGCGAGGTCACGATCCCGAGCTGGGACGGCTGCGCAGGAGGATTGGCTCGGTCGCTGGGCAATGAACCTGATGCTGATCAATGTGTCGACGCGCCGGTTCGGCCGCGCTGTCCGGCTGCCCGAGGGTGACGTGCCGGCACCGCCCGGATCGGGGGTTTCGAAGTCGGCGGCCTCGCGGAGGTTTGTGGCGCTGTCGGCGGCGCGGCTGGCGGACTTCATGGCTACCGATCTGTCCGCGCTCGACCTTCTCGTGGTCCAAATCGACGGGCTGCATCTTGGCGACGATCTCGTGCTGGTCGCCGCGATCGGGGTTGACGGCGAAGGCAACAAGCATCCGCTGGCGCTGGTGGAAGGGGCGACCGAGAACGCCGCAACGGTTCAGGCCCTGCTGGACAACCTGGTCTCGCGCGGGCTCGACCCAACGGTCCCAAGACTGTTCATCGTCGACGGTGCGAAAGCGTTGTCGAAGGCGATCCGCCGCACCTTTGGTTCGGCCGCTGCGATCCAGCGCTGCCAGATCCACAAGGCGCGCAACATCATGGAACGCCTGCCGAAAGAGCACCATGCGGCCAGCCGTCGGGTGCTACGCCAGGGTTGGGAGCTCGATGACGCCGACAAGGCTGAAAAAATTGATCCGCAATCTCGCGCGTCGACTCGACCAGCAATGGCCCGGCGTAGCGGCCAGCATCCTCGAAGGCCTCGACGAAATCCTGACTGTAGTCCGGTTGAAGCTGCCGAAGGAACTTCATCGATCGCTCGCCTGCACCAACATCGCCGAGAACATGATGGGCACCATTCGCCGCGCCACGCGCAACGTCAAAAGCTGGCGGGATGCCCGCATGGCCTTGCGATGGGTCGCGGCAGGCATGATCGAGGCCAACAAGCGCTTCTGACGTTGAAGGCGCATAAGCAATTGTCGGCTCTGCGTGCGGCCCTTCAAGCTCACCACGATCGCAGACAATCAAGCCAGTTGCCCACGTGACGAGGGCCGCGTAACATTCATTCCGGCAACGTCGGCCTGACGTAGTTCAACACCGATCGGGACATCCCCCACAAAAACGCGCCGCTTGCCGGATCCGACGGTGGGACCGAACACTGGACTGTCGTCGCGTCCCTGGTCGAGACCTGCAAGCTTAACGATGTCGATCCGCTTGCGTAACTCTGACGTCCTGATTAACGTCACCAACGGACATCCCAACCGCGACATCGTACAGTTTCTGTCCTGCGCCTACCGCGCCGAAGCCCCCAAAGCCGTGGCGTGAGAACGGCGCCCACGTTGGGGCGTCAGGTGGCGGCCGAGATCGGGGGCTAGCGATTCGAACTTCTCCCGCAGTTCCTCAGTCAAAGCCCGCGCATCGGCGCCACTCTCAACCACCCGAGGATTCAGTAACACCAAGAGCTCGGTTCGGTCCTTGGCGTGCTCCGTGCTGCCGAATAGAGGCCCCAACAACGGAATGTCCTTCAGCACGGGAGCCCCAGAATCCATCCGGTTGGTGCTATCCTGCATCAAACCGCCGATCGCGATCGTATCACCGTTTCGTGTCGATACGGTGCTTTGGAGGCGACGTACCGAAATGACCGGGGATTGGACGTTGGTCAGTGTGTTCTTGTTCGCCGTACTGACCTCCTGAAAGGTGTCGAGCGTCACGCTACCCCCGGCGCCGATGCGAGGTGTTACAGCCAAAATGACCCCCGTGTCGCGCAGTTCGACGTCGCTCACGATTGATGAACTCTGGCTTAGCGTGGATTGTGAGGATCGCGTGAGGACCGGAACCTGATCGCCCACTTCAATTGTCGCGGTTTGGTTGTCAACTGTGAGAATACGTGGCGCCGATACGACCTTGACGTCACCGAGGCCACTTAGCGCGCGTAGCACAACGTTGACATCCCTATTTGGGAACACATAGGACAAACCACCTTGTGGAACGGCACCCAAATCCAGAGAGGAGAGAAGATAGTCGACACCGTATCGCAAATGATCGCTCAACCGCACCTCCGCGACAATGACCTGGATCAGGACCTGCCGCGGCTTGACGTCAAGCCGATGAACTGCGGTTTCGATGATTTTGTCGTCGTTCGGCGTTGCTAAGATCACGAGTGCATTTTGGCTGGGATCCGCCTGGATCCGGACCGGCGCCGACAGGCCAAGACTGACTGCGGAGACCACCGCATCGTCCTTTGCTTGCGTTGTTGACGCGGCCGCATCTGATCTTTCGTCCGACAGGCCGGGAACGTTTAGGGGCAAACTCGATCGATCGGATACGCTTCCGATTGACAACTTTCCAAACGCTCCCGCGGGCTGCGCGCGAGATACGGCACTGGGCGGCTGAGCGCCAAAGATTCGTGCTAGTACCTGCGCCACTTCCGTAGCCCTTCGGTACCGAAGTGGACGCACGTGAACGTTTGCCGCCGCCGCCGACGTCTTATCCAGCTTGGCGACAACCCGACGAACTTGCTGAAGTACCGCAGGGTCGTCCGCTACCACAAGAATGCCGTTCAGCCGCTCGAGTGGCGCAAGCCGAACGCGCACTCTGCCCTGGTCATTCTGGTTGAACAAGAAACTGAGTTCTCGCTCTACCGCGGCCGGACTCGCCTGAGCCAGCGTATATAGCGCAAAGGATTTGTGAGCCATAGCATCGGTGTCAAGTAAACCGATGAGTTCGCGCACGGAACTCACCGAGCCGGGCGGCCCACTGATGGCAATACCTTGTTCTCCCGGCGCGGGTGTCAGACGCACGCTCTCCTCGACGTTTGGTCGGATCACCTTGATGACGTCGGCTGGATCGACATAGCGAACGGGAATCACTTGAACATCGCTTCGTACTCCGCCGGCGAGGTCGACCAAGCGCCCCACCCGAACTCCGCGGTCAACCACGGCCAGTCCGTAGCCGTACGGTGCTAGCGCTTGGTCGAGCAATCGCGGCACATCACTCACCGGGATTTTGCCCGAAGTCCGAAGTGTCATTTTTCCCCCAACGCCCGGATCGATGATGACGGGCATGCTCATAATCTCGCCCACGACGTCAATCACAACTTGCCGAATATCGGCATTTGCGTAGTCGAGGCTCACGCGAGTGCTATCGGAGGTGACCGGCAGCCGCCGCTCCACCGAGGCGGTGACCGGCCGAGTCGGCGGCTGTGCCAGCAGTTCAAAGCTACGTGCTTGCGGTTTCCCCGCCGAGAGGGAGGGCTCCGATGCATGCCAGCGGACGCTTGGCGAAGACAGCAGAACACCGCGTTCAGCAATCGGGTCGGAGCCGGCACATTGGGTGAGTAGCAGACAAAGGAGGGTTAGCAAAATCCTGTTAGACATTGAGGAAGTAGCGTTCCCACGAAAGAATGCGCATCCATCCAACTTTCCATCCAGCGCCGCGCCCGCGCTCATTGCGACTGTGAGGACAGTTGGGCAGAACAGGGATGACGACCCCGTCTTGCACTACTTGTTGGTGCGGCCTGTCAACGAGAGTTGCCAATAATCATCTCCTTGATCTTTTGATCTTTCGAAAGAAGGTTGGACATCAGTTCAGCAACCTGATTGAGCTTATCCAGCAGCCCCTGCAGGTAAATCAACGCCATCTGTCCTTCGCTGTTGGCACCGTCAATCGATGCCTTAAGATTCTGGATGGCAGCATCGAATTGAGACTGCACACCTCTCTTGCCGCCATTTTGCGTGTCGTCGGGAATGCCTTTTTGGCGCATCCATTCAAACACATCCTGGGTCTTGCCCTGCGAATCGACGAAGGTGCCGTAGTCCTTAGCCGTCTTTTCATCGGTCGGGCGATTGGCCCGCAGGGCCGCCAATGCCTTATTCATATCCTTCAGCAAATTGTTTCGCGCTTGCATATCGTCGTATTCGGATCGGACTTGATTCAGGTAGATGTCATGCCGTTCCATCAGAACCAGCATCATGATCGAGCACAAAGGCAGGCCACCCGGGAGAACATTTCCTACGCTGTTGGCCGACGCATAGGGCTGGTATCCAGACATTGCATTGATCATCTTACGCCATTCTCAAAGCTCAGACGTTTGTCGTCGAACGTGCATTGCACTCAAGCCATATAGACGATCTTGCTTCTCGCCTCGGTATCGGCACGACGAATTTCAGCAAGCTTGCCCAGAAAGTCTTGAATCACCTTCTCATAGCTTGCCATGAATTCACTCTCGTCCTCCATCTGCGCCCGCGCCTTGGTGCCGTCCGCCTCTAGCTTCGCCTTCTCCTCCTGGTAGTGCGTCGCGCCCATGTTCAGGCCGGCTCCCGGAAGCTTAAAGGCTTCTGTTGCGATTGTGCCCATGCCATTCCATCTCATCGCCGCCTGCTGAGCTGCTGTCTGTGCCTGGACAGCGCGCGTAAACTCAAGAGGGTCCGTCGTGCTATCGGGCGCGTCCAGCCTAAGTGGGTCGCCAGGTGTATTGCCTCTGCTCGATGATGTGCCCCCATCCAGACGTGTCATCTCGATGTTGTCTTCCGAGGGCCGCGCCTCGCGCTCCGGAGCTCGGGTAGATTGCGCTTTGCCATGAGGCGTGTCGTAGAGCTCCGGCCCGCCTTCCGGTTTGTCTAAGCGCTGCGTTCGACATGAAGGGCTGTTCGGGGGCGTCTCCACACTAGACTTCGGGAGCGGCGTCTGGATCTTGGCCTTGTACAGCTCGTCGAAGCGCGCCTGGCTCTGGCGAGCACCCTTGAGGTTCACACCGGCGCCTAACATCGCGCCGCCAGAAATGGCTATTGCGCCGAACAACTGGCATAGTCCTGAATTACGAAGCGCCTTGGCTGCAGCTTCCTGCGCAGCGATCTCGACGTTAAGCGCAGCCGACCGGTCCGACCTCGCCGCCTTGCGGAACTCCGCATTGAGCCGAACGATGAGCGCGGCGACTGCTGATATGTCGTTCCCCGTAGCAAAGTCCTTCAGCTTGACCTGGATGTTGGAAAGCTTCTCGTGGATCACAACGTCCGCGAAATTCGGTACACCAACCGATCCCCAACCCCGCGCCCCCTCAACCGGATCTGTAAGAGGGCGAGTGATCTCGCCTTCTGGCGCGTTTCTGCCGCGGACCGTAGCAGAGCTCAGCACGCGCGGAAGTTGTTGATGCGAGGCAGGATCCAACAGGTCGCACCCGCCAACGGTCGTTTCACGCTCGATCGCAAATACCATCGCTACATTCCTCAAGTTCGATAAGTGGCCCCACGCAGCCTGTCAGGCGAAGTGCCTTACGAGATTGGCGTTGGAGTCACTCTGCCTCTCAATCGCCTCGGCAACCCTCTGTGTGATCATCGTCCTGTCGAGAAGCAACTGCTTGATGAAGTCCATTTCATCGTTTTGCAGTGCTCTCAATCTTGCAATGCACTTGCTAATGTCCAACGTTTCCGCTTGGGCGTCCGTTGCCTCCTTCTGTTGGATGCCATTGGCGATACCGGCGCCAGCCTGGCCCAGCGATGCCACTGCCTCGCCGACTCGAGCCGCCGTCGAAACTCTCTGGCCTATCTGAACAGCCTTGACAGAGCTAGACGGTATCAAGGCGGTGATCCGCAATCCACTCGCAGCTCCACTAACGAAGCCGGCGCCGACCGTTAGCACCGAGATAGCAAATATGATGCCAATCGTGATGAGCGCGCCCGAGGTTTTGGCCTTGCCGCCCTCGATTCCGTCTTTCTCGAGACTCTTCACAATTGCCGCGGTCATCCTATCGATGACGCCCGTCTCGATGAGAGTCGCCATTCCAACGCTCACTGCCGCCGCCATGACTGCAAGAGTTCCGCCGGTGGCGACGGCAGCCAGGACCGTCAATCCGACCGCCAGCCATCCGAAGAACTTCATGATGCCGGAGCTCTTCTTTGCTTCTGCCAATCTTTTTGCCGCTTCAATGATGCTTTTAGCGGTTTTCTCGTGCAACTGCCTTTGCTGCTCTCCCCAGTGTCGCG
Source organism: Bradyrhizobium sp. 179 (assembly GCF_023073535.1). Classification (NCBI taxonomy): domain Bacteria; kingdom Pseudomonadati; phylum Pseudomonadota; class Alphaproteobacteria; order Hyphomicrobiales; family Nitrobacteraceae; genus Bradyrhizobium; species Bradyrhizobium sp. 179. Next base: position 6,630 of record NZ_JADPJR010000083.1, read on the forward strand.
CGTCTTCTATTCCGGCTGCGACCTGTCCATCCGTCATCTTGGTCTTCAGAGCCAGAAACGTGGTAAGGAGGTCAATCGCATCGAATGCACGTGGTGCTGGTAAGCTTGGAATCGAACCTGACGCGACAGCCTCTCCGGAAACCGGTTGCAGCAACAGGTTGGCGTCGGTCTTGCGGTCATTGCCCGACAGACCGGTGGCGGAGGCACTGAATGGCAGCGACCCGACTTCAGGGAGTGTTTTGCTCGTCAAAGCCCTCATGTTCACTCTATCCATGGCTGGACCCTAGTTGGGATTTGAGGCGATTAAGCATCATCAGCCCACGCCCGGCCAAAGCCTTGTGTTCGGGCCTTCCGACACTCAGCGCCAAGGCATTTTCGAGTGCGGTGATGGCCGCTGTGGGATGATTTAGTTTGATGAAGCATTCCGCAGCTCGAAGCGGGATCTGCGGGTTCTCACTATCCAGGAGCCTGGCCAGCCGATAGGCGTGCATGGCGTTCTCTGGGTCCCCAAGCATCTGACTACTAGCAGCCAGACCAAACCAGAATCGTGCGTCGATGTGCCGGTGTAGGCACAAGAAGCGAAAGAAATTCCGCGCCTCTTCGTACTTGCCGCAAGAATAGTAGCGATGGCCAAATACATATAGGGCCTCAAGCTCATCGTCCGTGATCCCAATGACGCTAGCTAGGTCCGCGGGCCTTGCCACGAAGTCGATGGCGAGCTGTGCCAGCCGCTCGGTGTCTGTCGCATCACCACCATTCAATAGCTCACCCTCCGCCATCCTCATCATGTCACACTCCGTTGAGACGGCTTGGTGCTTGGAACATGCGACGTTGATTGGGGGGCTGGCAGGATGTGACTGAGCGCCGCCTGCTCGTCCGCATACGCCCTTTGAAACGCTTCGTCCTGATCGGCGACAAATGCAGAAATTGAAGCGGCACTCATAGTGGTGTCGCCCAACGGGCAAGCACTACGGCCAAGTTGTTCGCGAGCCCGCGTCAAGAGACTATCCATCTGTGCGATGGTCTGTCGCGCAGCCTCCATCGTGTTATCGAGGTTCATCGCTCCTCCCAGACGGTCTCCTTGGCAACGCACTGTAGCGCTTGCAGGATTCGAAACCGCTTGCGCCACCAGCCCCGCTCAAAGGGGCAACGACCTGCTCTCAGCAACGAGCGCTCAAGGCCACCGACAGGCATCGTCTGCTGCCGATGATAAGATGTGCCAGAATCCCCTTTCTCCTCACGACGAGAACTTTCCCGCAACTGGCCTAATGGCATTCCCCCGTGTCCCAGTTGGATCAACGCCTCCGCACGTCACTACTAGAGGCGGCGCATGGCGCAAAATACTTGATCGCTATGGAGGCATAGGCGCCCGGTATGGATCGGTGCGTCTCGCTGCGAGCGCTTGAGACGGCGGGCTAGCCCTGAAGTACGTGTCGTTGCGTTAAACAGCCGTTCGGCAAGAACTCGTCGCCGTGTAGCACGCATTTTTGGCCTTAAGCAGGTAACGATGAGGATCGCATTGACGGCGGATTGGGTTCTGCAGTCGCCTTGGACGAAACGCCGCGAGCAGCTCACACTTCGTGCCGGACCGAGCGGCTGGCGGAGGGCGCCACTATCCATAGGCTACCGTTATGACTCCATGCCGGTATTGTATTGGCGCCGAGCGAGACGCCGAATTAGATCATTATGAGAATAGATCGCTTGCAGCGCGCAACGCCACTCGGCAGACGGTCTCGTTATGTGGTGGCGAAATGAGTGCTTGGTCGCGGCACGTGTTGCGAGCGTGCGCACTTTCGGAGCTCAGGCGCGATGTTTTCCCGGCGGAGGTCGGTGGCAGGACATGACATGGATGATCGCCAAACGACACATGGCTCGGTCAGGGACAGGGATTCGGTATGTATGTCTTTGTTGTCGACTTGTGCGACACCCGACAGTCGCTCCGGCCTGCTGCGACGTCTCACCGAGGCGGCGTTCTTGGCTTGTGTCACGAACGACGTGGTGAGGGCGAGGCGGATTGCGAAGGGACTTGAGGTCATTGCGCCGGGCAGCCGGGAGTGTGTCATTGCTTATGCGGTTGCAGATCTGACGGCAGGCGATGTTGCAGCAGCGCTGGAACGCCTCGATCCTCTTGCCAAGGCGAATGATGCATATGGGATGGCGTTTCAGGCGCTGGCTCTTGGGCTTAATGGACGCCTAAGCGAACGCGATACTGTGCTCAGGAGCCTGCCAAGCGGCCAGCCCGGCCTCGAGGGGTTCCTCACAGCCTTGGGCCAGACCTAGCCAGCCCATACCGCAGGAAAGGACATCTAATGAGCAGCGTAGGTAGTATCCTCCCGCAAACAGGGCCAGCCTTTTTGGCGGTCGAGATGCCAGTCACATCGAAAGTATCGGCTGAATCCGTCGAGGCGTTTCGAGCCGCACTCGAGCCGCCTGTGCCATCGCAGCGAGCTGACGAACCGCTGATCATGGCTGGAGGCGAGCTGACGGAGGAGGGAGGGGGGGCGCGCGTTCCTCGCCTATCCGATGATATCCTCAGTGGCATGGAAAAACTGAGCGCCGGTTTTGCAGAATCCATGCAAGGCGTGCACAGGGCCGCCGAAGCCATGAACGCGGGGAGCATCCGCTCGGCTGAATGGCTCGATGCGCAGGTCCAGCTGTCAGCTATGGGCCTGCAATACGACATCGTGACCAAGGTGGTTGGGAAGGCGACCCACACTCTTAACACTTTCCTGAGCGGCCAATGAGCCACGGTGACGCGGGGCGTGGTGTTTGTATTGAAGCGGGCGGTGGCACTTCTGGTGCTATTCACGCTGGTCGGCTGCGGATCGAAGATTGAGCTCTATCGCAACCTTTCAGCGCGCGAGGCCAATGAAATGCTTGCATTGCTTATGCGGCAAGGCATCCACGCGGAACGGACGGCCGAAACCGGCGGCACGGCCTCGCTCGTGGTGCCAACAGAAGACGTGCCGCGTGCCATGGCTGTGTTGGACAGCGCCGGCTGGCCTCGCGATCATTTCGCCGATATGGGCACTCTCTTCAAGAAGGACCGGATGATCTCATCGGACACAGAAGAGCGTGTGCGCTACATTTATGGCGTCACACAGGAGCTTTCGCAGACTCTGTCCAGTATCGACGGCGTGCTCAATGCCCGAGTCCACGCGGTGTTGCCGGAAAGCGCGAGTGACGATCGTAGTCCACCCGCCCCGCCAACTGCCGCTGTGCTCGTCCGTTACAAGCCCGGTGCCTCGATCGATCAGGTCGTGCCGAAGATCAAGGAGCTGGTCGCAAATAGCTTGAAGGGCCTGTCCTATGATCGGGTCTCAGTTGCCCTTGTGGAGGCAAATCAGGACAATACCACGCTTCGCCGAACGGAAATGACTGCCGGAGCGTTCGAACGTGGCGACTCATCGCGCCTCTTGATCGGCCTCGTCGGCGGCATGGCGGCATCGCTGATTGGCAACGCAGTGCTCGTCTGTCTCATATGGCGGCGGCGCTTTAGCGATAGGAACGGTATGGCAGCGTCATGAACTTCGGCGAAGCGAACAATCCGACTGTGCTCGCAATGAGCTCAGCAACAATCCAGGATGAATGGCTTGATACGTCGTGGGCGGGAGCGATGATGCGCTGCATCGCCGATCCTGCGGCCGATTTCGATGATACAATAGCAACCGATTGGCCCGAATGGATGCCTCTGGACCTTGCTCAGTCCGACCCGTTTATTCGCGTCAAGCTTGGACGTTGGCTGCTTCGTGGCCAAGGTGGTGAAGCGTCGGCGATTATTTCGGCCGGCAACGCACCACGAAGCCGCCTCGCATTTCTGCCGACGCCGGACGCTGCACGCCTTATCTGCTTCGCTGGAGCTTGGACCGGCGTGTCCAGCCTCATCGGCCTTCTTCGGACAGCCGATGTTTTGGCGGCACGCGCCGTTCTCGGAGAAGAGGCTTTGGCATTCGTTTCGCATGCGGCCTTGCTACCGCGACCGACCGCCGAACTGATGTCCGCGGTTAGCGCTTCCGAGATGGCGGCTGGGCCTAATGCATTCCTCTACCGCGGTGCGGCGATGTTCGGCCTTGCGATAGGCGCCATCCCACATGGGCTGCGCGCCCGACTACGATTGCGCCGACCTGCAGCGATCTGGATGGTGGTGGCGGACGCCTGCCGTGACGACAGTGCTGGCGAAGATGCCTTTCGTGCGATGCGGCGCCTGGCCCGCAAAAAGATGCCAACATGGTCGCATTGGTTCAACTGACGTCTGGCAGGGTCCGCATCCTGGGCCCAGGGCGAGTCCTGCCGGCGGAAAACGCACAGTTGATCGTCGACGCGGAGCAATTGCTCGCTCAGGCGCGACGCGATGCGGACGCGCTGGTGGATGAGGCGCGCGAAAACGCAGGGATGATCGAGACGGCAGCCAAGGAAGCCGCGCTGATAGCGGCGCAAGCGACCATCGAACAACGTTTGACCGCGATCGCCGTGGCGTCTCTGCGGATCATGGAGGAGAATCAAGAGCGGATTGTCGACATGGGCCTACAGATCGCACGTCGGCTAATCGATACCATCGCGCCGGATGATGCGGCGGTGCAGATCGCTTTGAGTAGCCTCAAATTCACGGGTCATAGCTCCCTCGTCCGCTTACGCGTGGCACCGGCGCATGTCGAGACGGTTCGCAGAGAATTGAACGAACTGCTCTCGACGGCGACGTCGCGCGCCGTCGTCGAACTGATTTCTGATCCGCGCGTCAAAGATGCCGGATGCATCCTTGAGACTGATGCTGGACTGGTCGACGCCACGATCGAAAGCCAATTAGCGGCGATCGAAGCCGGCCTGCGCAGCAGCCTAAAGGCCTCTGCAACGTGATTTCCGAGCGACCCGAGCAGCCAACGGCAGTCACCGCCATTCATTCTTCGCACGACGGAATCGATCGCTTGTTCCAGCTTGCTCACACGGTGGTGGCGCAGACGTCGGCAATGAGCGTCCGCGGCCGAGTCCTTCAAATCGTCGGGACAATCATCCGTGCAACCGCACCTGGCGCCCGCATAGGCGACCTGTGCACGCTCCGCAATCCCGAGAACAACTGCGAATTGTCCGCGGAAGTCATCGGGTTCCAGCACGACATCGCCATTCTAACACCGCTTGGCGAAATACAGGGACTCTCTACCCTCACTGAGGTGATCCCGATGGGAGAGCCCCTCACCGTGCCCGCGGGCTGGAACCTGCTTGGCCGGGTGCTTGACGGTCTCGGCCGCCCTCTCGACACATCCACTCATGGGCCCCTGCTTCCAGAAACCCGCGTGCCAGTCCAAAGCGAGGCACCGGGTCCCTTGGCCCGGCGCACAATTGATCGCGCTCTTCCAGTCGGCATACGGGCGATCGATGGTCTTTTGACGTGCGGGGAAGGACAGCGCATGGGCATCTTTGCCGCAGCGGGCGGCGGCAAGAGCACACTACTGTCGATGCTGGTGCGTAGCGCGGCGGTCGACGTGACAGTGATAGCGCTGATTGGCGAGCGTGGCCGAGAGGTGAAGGAGTTCATCGAACACGATCTCGGCTCAAAAGCCCGACGTAGATCAGTTCTTGTCGTTGCGACCTCCGATCGTTCCGCGATGGAAAGGGTGAAGGCGGCCTACGTGGCGACGGCGATCGCAGAATGGTATCGAGATCGGGGACAGCGTGTGCTGCTTCTCATGGATTCGGTTACGCGCTTTGCGCGCGCACAGAGGCAGATTGGTTTGGCGGCCGGCGAACCGGCCACCCTGCGAGGTTTCCCGCCTTCGGTCTTTGCAAAATTGCCGCAGCTCGTTGAACGCGCCGGCAACAACGAGCGCGGATCGATAACCGCGTTTTACACCGTGCTCGTTGAGGGCGATGACCTCACCGACCCCTTGGCCGATGAAATCCGTTCCATCCTGGATGGCCACATTGTGCTCTCACGCACCTTGGCAATGTCGAACCACTATCCTGCTATCGATGTTCTGGCAAGCGTCAGTCGTGTCATGAGCACTATCGTGTCGTCGCGGCATGAGAAGTTAGCAGGTCAGCTGCGGGCGCTGCTAGCTAAATACCAGGAGGTGGAGCTATTGATACGGGTCGGCGAATACAAAGAAGGAGCCGATCCGCACGCTGATGCCGCAATCGCCAAGATAGAGAAAATAAGGACCTTCCTGCGACAGCCGAGATATGAACAAATTAGCTTCGACGCAATGCTTCATGAGCTTGCCACGTGCCTGGAATAACTCCCGAGGCCGTACATCAATTGCTTGAGTTGAGGAAATTGCGGCGCCGCCGGGCCGATGAGACTCTACGAGTGCGGCAGTCAGCCATCGAGAAATCCGATGCCAGTATCGAAGGGGCAAGGACAATCCTTCGCACATGGCGGCAAGAACGGCCTCGTCTGGAATGCGAGATATACGGTTCGCTGATCGGAAAAAAGGTCGCTCTCAACGATCTTGAGGAGGCGAAGGCGAAGGTGATCTCACTGCGCGAGCACGAACGGCTGCTTGAGCGGCGCCTTGATGAGGCACTGTCGGAAAGCGAACAAGCCAAGCAGGCGCGTGAGGAAGCCCACAACGCCGCACGTAAGGCATATCGGGAGCTCGAGAAATGCGACAATTTGGTGCGTGCCTGGAAAGTCGCACCGCTGAAGGAGAGGGATCTCTGATCTGTGGATCTAAGGAGCGGACCGCCCAAGGGTGCGGGTGCAGTCGGTTGTGGTTGGTGGACTTAGAAGTTTAGGAGCGCCCCTGTAAGAAGTCTGCGATATCAGCGACCAGACCCCACCGAGTCCATCCGCTGAGCTTGCGAAGTGCTCGCCGAACTGGGTGGCAAAACTGCCAATTGCGTTCATGTAACCGATCATCGTCAATCGTCGTCAGCATTCCTGATGGCGAAGGAGCAGCTTTATCGCCGGCTAGCCGTGGGCGGTCGGCATAAGGATTGCTGCTTTCAAACACGACGCGCTGGTCGATTGCGTCAAACTGTTCTTCGCGAGTGACAAGCACATGAGGTCCGCGCTGCACTGGCTGCGTCATCATCGTGAGCCCGGTGCTCCACCTCCTCTCAGGCGAGTACTCCCCTCGGAGCATGACGAGATGCTCATTGACGAGGCGATCAAGCAAGCTGCTAGGCGCCGGAGATGGGAACCGGGAACCGCAGAGTGCTATGCTCGGGTTCTTCGCAGATTGTCGCAGGACCTCGCATCGCGAGGGCAAACGATCGCTGCATTCGATCACAGCGCGTTGGCCGCTCACGCTATGCAGACTGCACCAGAGTTCGAAAGATAAAGCTTGGCCCGGCTCTGATGGCGCTTCGTGAGTACCGGCAACCATTGGAGGATCTCTCCTCCAAATCCCCGCCAAGCTTTGCTGCGGCGAAACGTTCGAACGCGGCGGATCATCTAGCTCCGTTGCCAGGCGCAAGTTGGAACACCGCAAACGTTTGCCGAGGCGTACCGTCAGCCCACTCGCGAGCTGACAGTGCAAATCAGCCAAGCTCTTTCGGAATGGGGGAGTTCGAGGCATCGAGCTCCAATCCGCCAAATTACCCAGCTTACGACCCCTCTCCGCTGCTTAGTCCATCATCGCACGTCTCTCCACACTTGCAGCACAGCAACCAACAGCCGCAATCAGAGCAGCGCCAGACCGCATACGTAGTCGGCGCAATATCCGCAACTCGCGTCCGGAGGACTCTTCCTCAGGCCGCTCCCGAGGATCAAAAGCTCATCCAAGCAGCGGTCCAGGCCGCTGTTGCACGCCTAAAAATAGGACGGAACACAGCGCGTGATTGCACGAGAGTCCTTCTCAGATTGGCGGATCATTTCAGGGGGCGCGGCCAGACCCTTGTTGCACTCGATCACGATGCCTTGGTCGCTCACGCCGATCAGGTCCTCAAGATGAGCCCTCCAATCCGTCGCGCGTTGACCATGCTCCGTAACTATCGAGAGCCCGGTGCCTCAGCTGATCGGGTTCCTCGACGTCATCCTTTCTCTCAGGACGACCAGCTTGTCATCGAACGCGCGGCTCATGCTGCCGTTGTAGAAGGGCGTTCCTTGACCGCCGTTGACCGCTATTCCCGCAGTCTTCGCAGGTTTTCAGCAGTGCTCAATCGTAATGGCGAAGGCATCAGTACGGTGGATCATGGCTCGCTTATTGCGCGTGCCAAAGAACTATTCCCAGCTGACGCAGCCCTCATCGCCGGGCTGAATATGATTCGTGATTCCTACAGTAGCGCGCCCGTGGCGGCCTCTCACGCGATCGGCGTAAGGCAGCCGGACGATCGGACAGTTCAATTTGCGGGGTCACGAGTCGAGTCAGAGGAAACACCACAGGACTACTCGAAGAGGGTCTAGTCGTCGTGTCTTTTTCGCGACTTTGTGTCGTCAATTCCTGAATGGTCGTTCTCAGCAGGCTCCCAGGTCTCTCCTTGATCGGATTTCCCGCGGCAACTAAGAGCATTCGGAAGTATGGCACTTCATGTGAAGAGCAGTATGTAAAAGCTCGCATGGACTACGTCGAGGGCACCATCCGTTCCGATAGGAGCGCTTATCTCGAGAAAACACACGATCTCCAGCTGCTCTCCACTTGCCGGCAAACCGTGAGCGTCGATTCCGCCCGCCACGGACCAGCGCATTTGCTAGCGACATAGGCAAGCCCAACCTATCCGGCGCCTGAGGGGCACCCCCGCTATCCTGCCGATAAGGACGGCGTCAGCTACGTTCTATCCTCGAAATTCGTCAACAAAGTCGTGCGAATTTCTGGAGGACGGAATCGCCGGTGTTACGGCCGCGAGCTGTGTGCCTTCATCGCCGCGCATCGTCAGCATCGTCTTCGAGCGTCCGGTGCGCATCGGGTCTCTCCTTCGATCGGCATATGGCTTGTCGCTCACAGACGTAATAACATCCAACGTCAGGTATTGAGCGCACTATCGTGCCGCTGCCGCCGATGGTGAGTGCATCGCTTCGACGGAAAGCTCAGCCCGTGTCGGTTGTTCGCTCAGGATTGCACAGACCAGGCGAACGATGGCGCCTTCGTTTGGAAAAGCCCGACCATCTCGGTCCTGCCGCTTGATTTCATCGTTGAGGCGCTCGATCCGATTGAGTCCGGCGCGGCAAAAACTTGTGTGGCCGAACACGTTGCGTTCGGTCGCACTCGTGAAGGGTAATAAAGTGCACAATCTGGGTGCGCGGCACTGCCCGCGCCACAACAGCTTCATACTTGCCACCCCACCGCGCAGGCCACTTCGTCGCCTTGACACGCATTTTCAATCACGCGCAACGTGGAACGCTATCTTTGTCTAGTCATGGGTGATCGACAATAACGTGACCTACGTCGGGTGACGGATGAACAGCATCTAAATTCCGCTCATTAGAGGGCGGGCACGCCTGCATTCCCGCTGAAGAAAGGTCTCCTGGTCCAAGAACGGGCCGGCATGACATTTGCTACCTTCGGACAAGGTTAAACTGATCTTGAAACGAGCTTCCTACACCGCCGCTGCGGCTTGTCGGCGTGACAAGATCAATCGAGACTTAGGAGACGGCGTCATGCTCCGGCGAAACGGTGGTATCAGTTGGACGATCCTTATTTGCTCGGGGAGCCGATGGTATTGACGCTGGATGCCCCGTGCATCACCAATCGCTCTGAGGGCGCGAACACTATTGATCGGTTCCCGCCACAACACTGTTTCGAACACGACCATGGGGAGATTGCAAACGCCGATTCGGAGCGATGCTTAGGACGGTCCCGAAGCCTGCGAATTCCACGTGCATACGGTACGCTAGCTTACTTCGTAAGCTCAGCGAATCTCTCAAGAACAAGGCCGCCCGGGGAATCGCAACTGAGCTGCGTGCTGAGGATGCCAGCTGCGACTGACAAATGGATCTCAACGCCCGGGCGCGTCGTACCGCCAAACGCTGAACATTGGGGGGCGCCGCCCCATGTAAGGCGGTTTCTACCATTGTCAGGGAACGGCGAGCGGCGATTTCGAATGCCACGGGTATTAGTCAAGATATCTGAGCAAGCATCAGGGCCGAGGCATGATCCTTTCTGCGGTTCGTCCCGTCGCTCATGCCGGACACGCACCAACAGAGGATCCAGCGCGAGTGGTTAGTGTGAAGTTTCTTGACAGAGTTGGAACGGTCGCGTCCGGCCGTAATGATATTGTTCTGGTGGCGCTACTGATCACGATCATCTTCATGATGATCATTCCACTGCCGCCGGTTCTCATGGATGTTCTACAGGCCGTCAACCTGGGAATCTCGGCACTCCTGCTGATGGTCGCGGTCTATATTAAATCCCCCCTCGCGTTCGTCTCCTTTCCGTCAGTGCTCCTGGTGACGACACTATTTCGGCTGTCGCTTGGCATCGCCGCGACACGCACTATCTTGCTTCATGCGGACGCCGGCCAAATCATCAAGACCTTCGGGGACTTCGTCGTAGCTGGCAATCTCGTGGTGGGCGCGGTGACTTTTTTGATCATGACAATCGTTCAGTTTGTCGTCATCACCAAGGGATCTGAGCGTGTGGCGGAGGTTGCTGCACGGTTTTCTCTGGATTCCATGCCGGGCAAGCAAATGAGCGTTGACGGGGACTTGCGTGCCGGCAGTATAGATATCCGAGAAGCAAGTCGACGACGCGTTGCGATTGAGCGCGAGAGCCAGCTGTACGGTGCCCTGGACGGCGCCATGAAGTTTCTCAAGGGTGACGCCATCGCAGGGCTGATCAGTATTGCCGTGAATATCATAGGTGGGATCGCAATTGGTTCGTTTCAAAAGCAGATGGGATTGTACGAGGCGCTTGAGGTCTATGCGATCCTGACCATCGGAGACGGGCTCGTCGGTCAGATACCGGCTCTCTTCACGGCGATTACAGCGGGATTTATCGTTACGAGGGTTAGTGACGAAGATAACGGTGTGGATCTGGGTAACGAAATCGGCAACGAGGTTATCGCACAACCGCGTGCGCTGATTGTCGGGTCATTCATTCTCTTCCTCTTTTCGTTCGTCCCTGGCTTTCCGACGGGAATCTTCATGATCCTCGCGGTTGTAGTCGGAGGTGGAGGCTGGCAATTACAGCGTAATCGGCGGCTGGCCACACCGGCAATGCGTCGCTACTCGGTGACAGGGGGAGCGCGCTTAAGGGCCTCCGACGAGCCGACCGCCGGGGCTGATGGAGCCGACGACAATGGCATCACGTTCACTGTGCCGCTGATGATCGACATTGGTCACGACATTCAGGCGGCCATCCCTCCTGATCTGCTAACGAAAGCATTGGATGCAGAACGGCACGCGCTCCTTCTTGAGCTCGGGGTCCCTCTTCCAGCGATCAGTGTGCGGGTGAACGACACCTGCAAGGATGGAGCGTATGTCATCATGGTAAATGAAATACCATGCGGCGAAGGGCGACTGCGGTCGCAACATCTTTTGGCGCGCGATACTCCTGAGAACCTCGATCTTGTGGGCATTCCGTATGTTCTGGACAAATCTTTCCTTCCTCAGATCGAGACGGTCTGGGTGGACGCCATACATCGCGAATCATTACGAGCTGCCAGCATCCGTTTCCTGGAATCGGTGCAGATACTTAGCTACCAAATCGGTCAAATCCTGCGCAGGCATGCTGCCGAGTTTGTCGGCATCCAGGAAACAAAAACTCTTTTGAATCGCATCGAGGTGTGGTCGCCGGAACTCGTAAAGGAAGTACTCCGCTCAGCCCCTCTGCAGAAGATTGCAGAGGTCTTTCAACGACTGATCGCGGAGGAGGTTTCACTGCGTAACATGCGCACCATCCTCGCCGCACTGGTCGAACGGGCACAGAACGAAAGAGACGTTGTCCTGCTGACCGAGCATGTGCGCTGTGCGCTGAGGAGGCAAATCTGCATTCCGTATTGTATCGGCATGAACCTGCTGCCGGCCTACCTTCTCACGCCAGAAGTGGAAGATACGCTGCGAAATGCCATTCGGCAGACTTCCGCCGGCAGTTATCTCGCCCTTGACGCGCGAACAACAGGTCAGATCATTGACGCAATACGAGAAGCTATCGGCGACCTTAACCAGCAGCCGCACAAGCCGGTGCTGCTGACTTCGATGGATATACGTCGATACCTACGCAAGGTCATCGAAACCGACTTCTACGGACTGCCAGTGCTATCCTATCAGGAGCTTCCCCCCGAAATCTCCATACAGCCATTGGGACGGATATCGCTGCAATGAGAAACGCGAACGTAGCGCAAGATGTTCTGACGGGTGATCAGGGCCAACTGATCTTACGGGTCCTGTCTGGGCCCAACAAGGGGGCCGAGACATCGCTCAGCGAAGGAGTCTGGCTAATCGGCAGCGACGACGCTGACGACCTTACCTTCGCAGATCCGGAACTGATTGCCTCACATCTTCGCATCGCCGTCGAGGCAGGGCGAATCCAGATCACCGCACTGGCACCGGGTGTGCTCATCGGCGGTAGTGATTGTCCAACAGAGTGCCCGGCGACCCTCGATCCACTCACTCCGGTTCAGGTTGGGCGGACGATTTTCAGTATCGGCCCAACTGATGGTAGCTTTCCCGATATGGACTCCTCGGTCGAGCGCAGAAGGTTGCACGCCGAGCATGCCCCCCTAGGTCTCGAAGGAGCGGCGCCCAGGGGGCGAGAAACTCGTCTTCTGGTGAACTCGATGCCTCGGCCATTTCGGCTTGGCGCGGCCGCTTGCGGCCTTCTGGTCATCGTCTATGGAGCTTGTGCCGGGGTGGGGTGGGTTGCGTCCTCTTTCACCCCGGCCGCCGTTCCGGATGCTGACGCGATCAAGATTGCCAGGAACGTCCTTCGCGATTTGAATGTCGGACGCGACGTCAGCATCGCGCTTTCCGACGATAACCTGATCATCGACGGCGACTTGCGACCTGGAGAGGTTACAAGGATCAAATCAGCCCTGCGCGACGTCGGGCTAACTGCAGAGGTAACACCGAAACCGGCGACGGCCACCGCCCCGTCTGATGCAAAGATCATCGACCTGTCAACCACGGTAATGCAGGCATTCGGCATCGAGGGGAGTATTCGCGTGGGAAGCGCCGGAGAGATATCGATAGCCGGATATGGCTCGAGTGATGCAACCGTCAAAGCGGCCCTTCGTCACCTGCAGCAGGATGTTCCCGGAGTCCGCACAATTGATGACACAATCGCAACGCCGGACCGCGCACGAACCTTTCTAGAGACAGCGACGACAGCGGAACTCCGTCGTTCCATTCGCATCGTGGTGAAGCCAGACGTCATCCTCGTTTCTGGGACGCTTACCCCAAGTGCCTATAGCGAATGGAAGACCGTTGCCTCCCACTTCGAGAAGAAGTTCGCGCCTCACATTCGGCTCGAGGCACACTGTTCGCCAGTGGTGTTGCCGATAGCGAGAGGCGTGAACCTCGGCCGGTCTCCGTTTATCGTAGTTCAGAACGGAACACGCCTGAAAGTCGGCGACAATATCGATCATTTCGGCAAGATCATTGTCATCGATCGTGACGGAATGCTTGTGCGTGTCGGAGAGGCCGACGTGCACGTTCCCTACCCGAACAAGCCGGAATGGATAGCAGAGGAGGATCAACTGTGAGCGAGCATCTAGTCAATCTTGAGCTGCAGAAACAGCTGGTAGATGACGTCGACGGCGCGGAGTTATCCGCCGTCGAGAGAGAGTTCGAGAGTTGGAGACAATCGTTGAAACGTGACATGGATGGCGGCGTCACGCGGCATCATTTCGACGCGTTGTGCACATTGCTTGACGCAATAGATGCCGCAACAGACGTTGTTAATTTAACATGGATGCGCCACCACGGCGGTCTATCCTCTGGCTTGGAGAGGTAAGGTGGATTTTAGGACTATAAGCGGCTCCCTTGGCAGATCTGTTGCGGCATCGGAACGCAGCCTAAGAAGTCACGTGGCGACCATGAACCCGGACGACACCATGGATCAGCTCAAGCTTCAGCTCTCAATGAACACACACACTACACTCTTGAGTCTGAATTCGACCGTTATCAAAGCGGTTCACGAAGCGCTGAATGGTATTATCCGGAATATCGCCTGAACTACGAACGATTCTAGGCTGCTATGTCTTCCAGCTTTATGCAACTACGTCATCTCCGATATTTCACGGGCATCGTGGATGCTGGTAGTTTTTGCCAAGCAGCGGCGACAATCCACGTGGCGCAGCCGGCCCTGAGTCAGCAGATGGCTGCCTTGGAAGCCGAGCTTGGCGTCGCGCTGCTGCACCGTAGCGTTCGCGGCATTCGCCCGACCCGCGAGGGCAAGGTCTTTTATCGTGAGGCCACGTCCATTCTTCAGCAGGTTGACCAACTGCGCAGCATCATCCGCTCTAAGGCAGGAGAACCGGAGGGTGTTGTAAGGCTCGGCATGTCCTCCGCGCTCGCCGCTTCGTTCGCCCGCCTCCTGATGGAAGCCAGCCGGACAGTGCTTCCAAAAGTGCGCCTTCATCTTGTTGCGGGTGACTCTCTTCAGATGAAGCCGCTCATCGTATCACGCGCGCTTGATATCTGCGCTGTGCTTGAGGATGAACCCACTTCAGGTGTTACTCGCCAGTCACTCTTTCAACAGCGACTCCATCTGGTACGTCCTCCCGATACAGGGGAAGCCGCTCGCGCCATTTCGGTTGAGGAATTGGCCGAACTCCCTCTTGTATTGCCGACGCGCCCAAGCACAATTCGCGATGTATTAGATCGGACGTTTGAAGCGGCCGGCGTGATGCCGAACTGCATCGCAGAAGTCGACACCTTCGCCAGTGCGCTCTCTTTGGTCAGGGCGGGTCTCGCAAATGCGATCCTGCCCAAGGGCGAAATTCCCGATATTCCAGGCGACGAAGATTTGAGGCCCCTCGCGATAGATCCACCGGTCCATATGACAGCTTGCCTCATCTCTTCTGGCGACCTCGGTCCCGCCGCCGAAGCCGTGAGCGCCTTGCTGGTTGCGCAGGTGCGAAAAGTGCTTCAAACGAGACCTCTTGCAGGACGCGAGCTGATGACGACACCTTGATCTCGATTCAAGGCTGGGGTCCTATCGGTTGCCGAGTGACAATTCAGTGGCAGGTGATTTGCGTAAGAGATGATAGAAAGTGGGTATCACAAATAGTCAATCGGGAACGGTGTTTCAGGCGGTGCAACGCACCGGGATCGCATCACAGGGCTTGATGGTGCACCGCAGCTGGTCGCGGCTAGAGTGGTAGTGTCCTGAACCAGAAGTTCGCAAAGCGTTGTCTTTTACTGGGCACTGTAACTGCAGAAGCGCTCGATGGAAGGAAGTACCGGAATTAGAAGCTCCGTCGTTGTTTGGCTCTCTCCTTGGCAGGGCGACACGAATGTATTGCGAAACTACGATTGGGAACTGTGACTCGATACATACCTCACGGACCATTTGATCGCGGGCTATCATGACGGGCATTGGCCGAATAGGGAAGCTGCACATTTCAGGCTTTGAAGCCGACGGTACCCGTGGAGCGAGCGCGTCTCGCCCTGACCCCGCTCTACGCGATGGAGAAGGTAGCCAAAGCTATCCTTCTGTCGTGGGGCGGATGCACGCGGGGCCTCGAAAGGCCTCTGCTCGCGCAGCGTCTTGTCCTAGTGATGTCTTCCGTGACGGGCTTGCCAATCGCTCCGGTGGCTCACATCAAATCCACGCGGCTGCACAATGGGCAGCCGGTGGGAGGCGCGGTGATCCTTTCTCAGTGTCGGAGCGCGGCGTACAAGGTGGGGGCGCAAGCTCATCGCGTTCAGGCGATGAACAATGGCGAATCGATGGAGGAGGCAGAAGCTCGCAATCAGGCGCGGTCTCATCACAGAAGCAATCCGCGTCCAAACAGAGGGCAGGACTGGCAATGCAGCGCACCATGGAGGTGGGCGCATACAGCCTGCACCTTACAGACTTGAAGCGACATAGACGTGTAGATCTTGAAGCAAAGCTTCGTAAAGCGCTGCAGGCCATTCAACGGGCTTGTAAGGCCGTGGCAGAACAGGTATCGCGGCTTGATTACCAGCTAATCAAGAAGGTGAAGCCGAGGGCGCTTTCGCTCTTCGCATTCTCATTTGGTCGTCACCCAGGCTCGACTAAAGGCCGCGAAGCAACGACGAAAGTCGCCAAGTCGGATTGCAGCGAAAACAGGGTGCTTGAGGAGCCGAACGGTCAAGATCTGTCATTACTGGTAGACAGCTTCAGCAAGTGGCCGAAAGAACGCTCCTGTCGACAGGCGGGAGCTGCGATCGCCCGTGAGATGCTTTCCCGCAACCTATCCGACTTTAAGCCGCAGGAGCTGGCGAATCTGGTAAACGATTTCAGCAAGTGGCCTGACGAGCCCGGTTGTCGTGAGGCCTCAATCGCAATCGCCGGTGAGGTGAGTCCCGGCGAGCTCTCCCATTTTGAACCGCAGCGCTTGGCGAACCTGGTGAACAGTTTCAGCAAGTGGCCCGACGAGCCCGGTTGTCGTAAGGCCACAGTCGCAATCGCTGGTGAGGTGCGTCCCGGCGAGCTCTCCCATTTTGAACCGCAGCACCTGACGAACTTGGTGAACGGTTTCAGCAAGTGGCCGGACGAGCCGGATTGTCGCAAGGCCACAGTCGCAATCGCTGGTGAGGTGCGTGGCGGCAAGCTCTCCCATTTTGATCCGCAGGCCTTGGCGGCCCTGGTGAACGGCTTCAGCAGATGGCCGGACCAGCAGGAGACGCGTGAAGCGACGGTTGCCATCGCCGGCGCGGTGGTTGCCCGGGCCGGCAATCTCGACGGATTCTCGGATCAAGAATTGGCCAATCTGGTGAACGGTTTCGGCAAGTGGCCGGAAGAAGAAAAAGCACGCGAGGCGATCGTTGCCATCGCCGGCGAGCTCAGCTCCAAGGGCCGACGCTTCAGCACTTTCAGCACGCCTGCGCTAGTCAGGATCGCCAACGGTCTGTCGCGGGGTATCGAGGGGGGTGAGACCGCCGGCGAGGTCGCCGAACCCGCCTTGAAGGACCGGCTGCATCAGCTGGCGCACTACCTCCAATATGCCGAGGATCGGCTGCAGCAGGCCGATGTCCATGCCATCGCGAGTATATTCAAGGCGTTGGGCAAGGCGCAGTTGTTGGACGAACTCGGTGCGCTGGCACAGCCGGGGCTGGACAGGCTCGAGATGTTACGTGCCGCTCCCGGGTTTAAGCTCGACAACAACCTCGAGACGATGGGCAATCTTTGCGCCTCCCTGCTGCCACTGGCTCGCAGCCCGAAGCCGGCGTTGCGCTGGCACCGCAGGTCGGCGCTGAACCTGCTCAACGCCATCCAGCCGGTGGTGGAACACAAGATCGATGCCCATCTCAAGCCAGGCCAGGCCGAGCGCACCAGCGGCGCCAATGCAAGCCGCTGCCTGGCGCTTTCGATCTATCAGGTGCTCAAGACCCGGGCGGTGCTGGGGACGCTCTACCGGCGGCCCTATGTCGATGGCGACGAGCTCGCCTTGAAGGCCAGGCAGGAAGAGCTGCACGGCAAGACCAGGCAGATCCTGGACAGTGCCCGCGCCCTCATCTACGCCGACCTTTCCTACATGAGCTGGAACGTGATCGCCGAGATCGAGGCGAAGGAGCCGCTCGAAGCGCTCGACACCTTCATGGCGCAGAACGCATCGATGGTCCAGGCCCAGCATGCAGCCGCCAGCTTCGATGTCCATCGGGTCCTTCAGGCCATGGACCACGAGCCGAGACCGCCGCAAGGCGATGCCGGACTGATGCGGCTGCCGGTGGTCGACATGCAAGGCCGGCCGCTGGCCAGCGAAGCCGAGTTGCGCTATTCCATTTTCCACCGCTTGACCTCGGGCGCGGTGAAGGTGGTGGCAGTGCAGCTAAAGGGAACTCCGACTGGCGCCATGCTGACACGCACGTTCACCGTGGAGGGCGTGCCCTACCGCATGGACCTGTTCGGCGGCAGCAAACTGAAGCCGCCGCAAGAGAGCCTGAACAAGCTTGCCTCTCACCTGCCCTTCGCGGCCGAAGAGGCCCCAAGCGGCAAGCTTTTGGCGATCCCCTATGCCGAGACGGCTCCGGGTACGGCCTTTGAGCAGCTGTCGCGGGCCTGGGCGCCCTTCAAGGAAGCCTATTACTATACCCAGCGCCGCGGATTTGCCGCGCCGCCGGGCATTCCCGATGTTGGCCCGCATGATTATGCGCTGGAAGGGTGCTTCAAGCTGTCCCTTCTGCCCGACCGCCCCGCAGGCGCAGTGCATCCCTTCCGGTTCGAGGGGCGAGACGGCGAGATCGCCTTGCGGCCGCATGACGGCTGCGGCTTCATCAGGGCCTCACTGGCCGAGCGCATGCCGGCCATTGCCCGGGCTCGCCACGACGCTCCCGAGCGGATGCCTGCCTATGCCGATAAAAGGCAATCGGCGGTACCGTCCTCGGCGCTGCAACATTATCCGCGCAGCGTCGAGGTGGCACAGGAGACCCGCGAGAAGGCTCTGGCTTGGCTCGAAACCCGTCAAAGCCTCAGCGCCGAGGAGCTGTTCCGGACGGTCACGGGCGGGCATATCGAGGGTTCGAGCGCTATCGCCGTGCCGTCCAGCGACGAATGCCTGCATGTGCCGACGGGCAAGAGCAAGACCTTGACCCGTGACGCTGGCGTGCTTGTCGGACGCTCCCCCTATGACAAGCCCAACCTGCGCCCGTTCGCCGCCGACCGGGTCAGGTCGGCGCGCGATGGCGATCGGACCGCGGCGTTCCTGGATCGGTGCGTGGCCTTCCAATACAGCTTCAACGTCGCGCACAGGTCGGGGGCTGGGCTTGCCGCCGACGATCCGACCTTCTTTGCCAAAGGCATCTTGATCGTTGTGCCCGACGAAATGTGGCCGGCGGACTTCGCCGAGCGCGGGGTGGTGATGTCTGCCGAGGACGTAAAGTGCCATTCGCGCTGGCTGGAGAAAAAGGACCGAGTCAAGGCCGACACCGCGCTCGAGTGCGTCGGCATCCTGCAGGCGACGGAGGTGTTCGCGCCCGGCTCTTTGGTTGCGGTTCCGAGCGCCGAACAAAAAAATCTCGACGGCGATTTTGACGGCGACATCGTCGTCATCATCGGCGACCGGCCTCGCCTTTACGAGCATGTGCGCCAGTTCGACGCGGAGCTGCAGGCGCGCGGCATCGCCTCGATGAAGCCGCCGAAGTCGCACACGCCGGCCATTGAGAAAGGCGGCTACCAGTTCAGCCGGTCCAAGCAGATCCTGTCGGCCACCGGGCTGGTGCTGGAGACCTACAGCTGCCTGCAGCGCAACGTGCTGGCGCAGCCGCTGGAGGCGCAACGCTGGTTTGCCGAGCGTGCCATCTTCGGCACCTACGAGGGCATTCATCATGAGCTCAAGGCCGACATCCGCGCACTGTTGCAGGAAGATCGGCCGGATGGCCAGACCCTCCATGAGCTCATCGTCAGGGCGGGGGAAGACAGCAAGGCCGCCAGCCATCCGGTGGCCTGCGAACTGGCCGCCTTGCTAGTGGCCGAGCTCCAGGACTGGAACCTGCAGCTCAATAGCGAGCCGGCTCATGAGCAGTCGGACGTCAACGTCAAGCAGCAGTTAGCGCGATCCGTGGCCTCAACCGGCGCGAAGCCTGCCGTCAGCGCCGACGCCGGCGCGCTCTTCCCGAAACTCAGCGAATCCTATCCGGCAACCGCTGACGCCAGGAAGCGCATCGACTTCCTGCTCAACCACTACCAGCCGCGCATGGATCCGCGGCCCGACGGCTACAACCCGGACGATCTGCATGAAAGTGCCATCAATCTGTTGAGCGTCGGCATCAAGGCCGGCACGGACGCCTACAAGTCCGATACCGGTGCGCGGGTGTTCATGCAAAAAACCACCGAATTGCAGCGGCTCTTGGAGCGGAGGCCGGGCTTCAAGTCGGCGCCCTATGTCAAGGCGCAGGCGGCAAAGCTCCACCAGGGCCGGTTCGACGTCGATGGCAGCCTGGCGGATCTGAAGAACAACCCCACGCTGGCGGCCTCGGTCATGGAGGCCTCGATCAGACTCGCCGTCGAAAAGCGCATCCTGCCCAGCGCCTTAGCCATCTCGGCCGACGACGACCCCGCCAGCAGGATAACGCTGAGCAGCGAACAGGCCCTGGAGCGCGCCAGGCTCGAAGCCGCCCCCGCCGAAGCGCAAGAAAGCGCGATTACCGAAACTGTGCATGCGGTTGCCGAGCTTTTGCGGCAGGACGGCATCGAGGTGAAGGTGCCGCATCTTGACCAACGGTCGCGCGGGCAGGTCTGGATAGCCGATGAGTTGACCGGCCAGAGCGTGAGCGCGGCGCCGGAGGCCCAACTGGTCACCAATACCGTGCGCCATGTCTTCGAGATCCCGGACGAGGCTTTTACGCGCGCCTTCAGGAAGGCGGTACTGGCCTTCGAGGAGCGGGACTGCAGCGAGGTCGAGACCACCAACTGGTTCATCAGGATGGACACGCCGCGGTTACGCGGCGTTCACACGGCGTTCAGAACCGCGCAGAACTATCGCTTCGAGGTCGAGTTCCATACGCCGGCCACTTACCGGGCCGAGCTCGCGCAGAGCGAATGCGAGCTGGTCCCCATTCCCCGTGGTGCCTGGGAGATATTACACTGGGGCTCGTCAGGAGAAAGCAGGTCGAGGGCGGCAGGGACCTCCAGGTCGCTCACCGTCGCAAGACAACAGATTGCGGTCGCTCGCTCGCCGCAAGCCGGCGAGATCCTCCCGGCCCTCGGTACGCGGCCGGTCGTGCTCGTCGGCATGCCGGCGAGCGGCAAGTCGACCATCGGCGCCCAGCTTGCCAAGGAGTTGGGGGTGGAGTTTGTCGACATGGATAAGCGTATCGTCGCCGAGCACGGCAATCTGATGGAGATGTTCGCCGACCCTGGCCGCGGCGAGGCGCACTTCAGGGACCTGGAGACCAAAGAGCTCGCCAAGCAGCTGGAGAGAGGGCCCATCGTCATCGCAACCGGCGGCGGCTGCTTTGGCAAGGAGTCCAATCAAGCCCTGATCCTTAATAAGGCGAGGTCGATCTGGCTCGACACCGAGCTGAAAGAGCTCCGCAGGCGCCTCAAGAGGGACACCAGCCGGCCGCTGCTGCAAGGCGCCGACATCGAGCAGAAGGTTGACCAGCTGTACGAAGAGCGCAGTCCGTTCTACCAAAAGGCCGATATCAGGTTGCCCGTCCCGCCCTTTCAAAAAGACAAGAAGGTCGCCCGCATTTGCGTGAAGGAACTCTACGCTTTCCTGTGCAGCGACAGAGAAGCCGCTCTGCCCGCTGCCGAGATATCACAAGTCTCCGGTCCTTCCGGCACCGCCATCAGCATGTCCCTAACAGCGCAGCGCATGCACGATGATCATCACAACGGCTGCGATTAGGGGGCGGCGTCGTGGAAACCATCCAGGCGCCGGCACCAATGAGTGAAGGGGAACGGCGCATCTCGACACCCTCACCGCCGACCCGCAGCCTTTGCTGGCCGGCAGTAACGCACGAGCGGATTTAGCGTTTACCGCGAGAAGCAGAGAGCGCTCAACTCCAGGGCGATAAGCTTTAGGCGGCAACGATCAAGGGTTCTTTCGTAAGCGCTTAGCCGTGACCCTATTGAGGCTGGCTTGACGTTTTGCGGAATCGCCACGGCATGAGATCATCGATCTTGCTATGGGGATGACCGTCGATGATCGCCTCGAGTGTTTCAG
>NZ_JADPJR010000101.1:0-26940 GCF_023073535.1 Bradyrhizobium sp. 179
TCATGACGTCGCGCGCAGCGTCCGTCAAGGATGGCCGTCGCTCGCTCGAACCTCACGTGGTCTGTTGCCAGGCCACGCCTTGACGGACGCGAGCACGGCGTCATCATGGCAGGCGCAGACGATCCGGGCGGAGCAAAAAACTGCCGTCACTTAATGGTTGCTACAATATCGGCGAACTACCATATCGGCGAACGACGTTACGCAGTCTTCGCCGCCTCAAGCTTGTCCTGAGTCTTGGTCTCGAAATCGCTCGCGTCGTGCCGCTCGTGGAGCTGGCTGGCGAGATCGCCGGAGACGCGATTGACCATGCGGCCGCGCCTCACGGCCGGGCGCCTGGCGATCTGGTCGGTCCAGCGCTGCACGTTCTTGTAATCCTGCACCGAGAGGAATTCGCCGGCGCCATAGACCAAGCCCTTGGCGAGGGCGCCGTACCAGGGCCACACCGCCATATCGGCGATGGTGTACTCGCTGCCCGCGAGATATTCGTTGTCGGCGAGCCGCCGGTCGAGCACGTCGAGCTGGCGCTTGGTCTCCATCGCGAAGCGATCGATGGCGTATTCGATCTTGGTCGGCGCGTAGGCGTAGAAATGGCCGAAGCCACCGCCGAGATAGGGCGCGCTGCCCATCTGCCAGAACAGCCAGGACATCGCCTCAGTGCGCGTCTTGACGTCCTTCGGCAGGAAGGCGCCGAACTTCTCGGCGAGGTAGAACAGGATCGAGCCGGACTCGAACACCCGGATCGGCTCGGGCCCGGAGCGGTCCATCAGCGCCGGGATCTTGGAGTTCGGATTGATCTCGACAAAACCGCTGCCGAACTGGTCACCGTTGCCGATCCTGATCAACCAAGCGTCGTATTCGGCGCCCTTATGGCCGAGCGCCAGCAACTCTTCCAGCATCACCGTCACCTTCACCCCGTTCGGCGTCGCCAGCGAATAGAGCTGGAGCGGATGGCGGCCGACCGGTAGCTCCTTGTCGTGGGTGGGGCCGGCGATCGGGCGGTTGATGTTGGCGAACTGGCCGCCATTTTCCTTGTTCCAGGTCCAGACTTTGGGCGGCACGTAGGCAGGGGTATCGGTCATGCGAGAGGCTCCGGCGGAAAGATGCGCCTGCATTAATTAGCCCGCAAATGGCGGATGACAAGGGCTGCCCGATCTGCGCCCGGCGCGGGCCTCAGGCTCGCGTCATGCGCTCGCCTGTCTGCCGCCAGCTCCGGCGCTTCGGACTCCATCACGAAGCCTTCCAAGCACCAGGAGTTAGCCTGGGGGTGGAGCATCGCGCGGCGTGTCCACGCAAGATGCGCCGTCGAATCCGGCATGGCATCGCCAGCGACGATCCGCTAGCGTCGCTTTGCTTCGCCGCGACAGCAACGAGAACGCGAAGACTGCCGGGAGAGAGCCATGAAATCGCCGATCTGCGACATGCTGGGGATCGAGTTCCCGCTGCTCGCCTTCAGCCATTGCCGCGACGTCGTTGCGGCCGTCAGCCGCGCCGGCGGCTTTGGCGTGTTAGGTGCCACCGCGCATACGCCTGATACGCTCGAACGCGAACTGGCATGGATCGACGATCACGTCGATGGCAAGCCCTACGGCATCGACGTGCTGATCCCCGAAAACATCTCCACCGCGGGCGAGAAGAACGTCACCTGGAAGAGCCTGGAAACCCGCGTGCCGCAAGAGCACCGCAACTACGCGCGCGATCTCCTGAAGAAGTACGACATCGAGCTGACGACGACCGAGGTCGCCGCCAACCAGCCGCAGCCGTTCGACGCCAAAACGGCGCTGGAGCTGCTCGAAATTTCGTTCCGCCATCCGATCCGGCTCATCGCCAATGCACTCGGCGTGCCGCCGAAGGCCATGATCGAGATGGGCAAGACCCACGGCGTGCCCGTTGCTGCGCTTGTCGGCGCCAAGGAGCACGCGCTGCGCCAGGTCGCAGCCGGTGTCGACATTCTCGTGGTGCAGGGCACGGAAGCCGGCGGCCATTGCGGCGACGTCTCGACCATGGTGCTGGTGCCGGAGGTGATTAAGGCGATCAAGCCGATCCGCGAGGTGCCGGTGCTGGCCGCCGGCGGCATCATGACGGGCCGGCAGATGGCGGCCTGCATGGCGATGGGCGCGGCCGGCGCCTGGACCGGATCGGTGTGGCTTGCGACCGTCGAGGCCGAAACCACGGAGATTTTTCGCGAGAAGATGATCGCGGCCTCCTCACGCGACGCGGTGCGCTCGAAGGGCCGTACCGGCAAGCCCGCGCGACAGCTCCGCTCGGTCTGGACCGATGCCTGGGACCGCGCGCCGGAGAGTCCGGGCGCGCTGCCGATGCCGCTCCAGAGCATCATCAGTCGCGACGCCTTCAACTCCATCGATCGCGCGGCGGCGAGCGGCAATGCCAAGGCGCGTGATCTCGTCAGCTATTTCGTCGGCCAGGGCGTCGGGCTGATCGACAGCGTGAAGTCGGCCGGCGCCGTGGTGCAGGAGTTCAAGGAAGAGTTTGCGGAGGCCGTCGAGCACATGAATGCGCTGGTGGCGGAGTGATGGACCCTCATGGTGAGGAGGCGCGCAAGCGCCGTCTCGAACCATGAGAGCCCGTGGCCTATCCTTCGAGACGCCTGCTTCGCAGGCTCCTCAGGATGAGGTCGGAGATCTCAGAGAGTGAAGAAGCAAGAACAATGACGACTGTTTCCCCAGACCGCATCCCCGTCATCGTCGGCGTCGGCGAGATTGTCGACCGTCCCAAGGAGATCACTGACGGCCTCGAGCCGCTCGATCTGCTCGAACAGGCGCTGCGGCGCGCGGAAGCAGACGCCGGTGCAAAGCTGCTGGGCGAGGTGCAGTCGCTTGACGTCGTGAACTTTCTGAGCTGGCGCTATCGCGATCCAGAAGCGCTGCTGGCACAGCGGCTCGGCATCTCGCCTTCGCATTGTTACTACGGCCCAGTCGGCGGCGAGAGCCCGATCCGCTATATTCACGAGGCTGCAAAGCGCATCGCGCGGGGCGAATGCACCGTGGCGGCCATCTGCGGCGCCGAGGCGCAATCGACCGCGACCAAGGCTGAGCGCGCCGGGACAAAGCTGCCATGGACGCCATTCGCACACGATGTCGAGGAGCCCAAGCGCGGGGCAGCGTTCCAGAAACCGCTGGCAGTGAAGCTCGGCGTGTTCCGCCCGGTCACCGTCTATCCGTTCTATGAGGCGGCTTCGTCCGCGTATTGGGGCCAGACGCCGCGCGAGGCGATGGCTGAATCCGGCACGCTGTGGTCGCGCTAGTCCGAAGCCGCGGCGCAAAATCCCAATGCCTGGCTGAAGCGGCGCTATGCGCCTGACGAAATCACGACCCCGACCGCGGACAACCGCCTGATCGCATGGCCTTACAATAAGCTCATGGTCGCCAATCCCAGCGTCAACATGGGCGGCGCGCTGCTGCTCACGAGCCTTGCCAAGGCGCGTGCGGCGGGCATTACCGAGGACAAGCTGGTCTATCCGCTCGGCGGCGCCTCGGCGGAGGAGCCGCGCGATTATCTCCTGCGCGACCAGTTCTACGAGAGCCATCCGCAGAACGCGGTCTTGAAGGCCGTGATGGATCTCGCCGGCGGCGACGGCAAGAAGTTCGACGCCATCGAGCTCTACAGCTGCTTCCCGTGCGTCCCGAAGATGGCGCGGCGGACGCTTGGCCTGGATGCTGACGTGCAGCCGACCGTGACCGGCGGCCTCACGTTCTTCGGCGCCCCGCTCAATACCTACATGACGCACGCGGCCTGCGCGATGGTGCGGCGCGTGCGCGACGGCGCCAAGCTCGGTCTGCTCTACGGCCAGGGCGGCTTCGTCACCAAGCACCACGCGCTGGTGGTGTCGAAGACGCCGCCGCGCGCGGCGTTGATGCAGGAGACGAGCGTGCAGGCGGAAGCCGACCGCAACAAGCGGGCCGTGCCGGAATTCGTCGCGGAGGCAACTGGCAAGGGCAAGGTCGAGAGCTTTACCGTGCTCTACGGCCGCGGCGGCGAGGTCGAGCATGGCGTGGTGATGCTGCGGACGGCAGACGATCGCCGCACGTTGGCGCGGATTCCAGCGAGCGACACGGCGACGCTGGCGCATCTGCTCAACATGGATCGCACGCCGGTGGGATCAGTCGGCGATGTCACGACGGCGACCGACGGCGTGCCGCAGTGGCGGGTGACGTAGCTCTCGTGTCCCGGACAGGGTGCGGCATGCAAGGCCGCTCCGCAGAGCCGGGGCCCCCGGCAAGAAACACGGTGCTTTGAGGGGAGACGAGCCCCGGCTCAGCAGCGCATGACTTCATGCTGCGCTGCGTCCGGGGCACGAGGCGCCCTAGCTCTTCGGTGCCTGCTTCTCCGACGCGGTCGCCGGCTTGGCCTTGGCGCCAACCACGCGCACTGCATCCCCATCCGACAAGCCGTCCGGCGGTGCCGTGATGACGCGGTCGTCCGCTGTAATGCCCGAAGCAAGTTCGATCTCGCGGCCGAGGTCGCGCGCGATGGTCACGGTCTTGAACTGTACCTTGTCGTCCGGGCTGACCGTCGCAACGCGCAGGCCGTTGCTGTTGAAGATCAGCGCACTGGCGGGGATGCTGAGCGGCGCGGAGTCGCGCTGCAAGCTGAGCTTCACGCTGGCATAACCGCCGGGCATCAGCTCGCCGCTGGAATTGTCGAGCCCGAGTTGCATCCGCGTGGTGCCCGAGGCGACGTCGACGGACTGGGAGGAGGCTTCCACGGTCGCCTGGAACGACCGATTCGGATATTCCGGGAGCGTGATGATGGCCTTGGCGCCGATCTTGATCGCCGGCACATAATTCTGGGGCACGTTGACGTAAACACGCAGCTTGGTGATGTCGGAAACCACGAACATCGCCGGACCCGCCCCGCCGCCGGCATTGATCAGTGCGCCGACGTCGGTGTCTCGGGCGGTGACGACGCCGTCGAACGGCGCGGTGATCTTCTTGTAGCCGGCCAGCGCTTCCAGCCGCTCGACGTTGGCCTGGCCCGAATGCACGGCAGCGTTCTTGTTGGAGAGATCTGCAGTGCGCTCGTCGATCTCCTGTGCAGAGACGAAGTTCGAGGCGACCAGCGTCTTGCGGCGGTTCAGCGTCGCTTCGGACAGCCTGGCGCTGGCCTGCTGGCTGGCGAGGTCGGCGCGGGCCTGCAACAGCTGCTGATCGAGGTCTGGCGCCTCGATCTCGGCAATCACCTGCCCTGCCTTGACGCGGGCGCCGATATCGGCGCTCCAGCTCTTCAGGTAACCCGACACGCGCGCGAAGATCGGCGCACGGTAGTAGGCCTCCAGCCGGCCCGGCAGATCGATGGTGGCGTTGAGGGCCTTGGCGTTGGGCTGGGTCACCGCAACGCTCGGAATGGCCTGATCATGGGTCCATTCCTTCAACTTGGAGCCCTGCTCCTCGCGGGCACGGATGCCCGTGCCCACCACGAGGCCTGCCGCAATCAGCGCCACCACGCCGAAGATGCCCAATTTCCGGTGCGACACCGGGGAGCGGGTTTCAGTGGGCGACATGCGCAGTCTCCAATGGGGCGGCGGCTTTGGCGCCTTGTTTCTTGTGTACCATGCTGAACACCACGGGAACAAACATCAGCGTGGCGAAGGTTGCAAAGATCAGGCCGCCGATCACGGCGCGGCCGAGCGGCGCATTCTGCTCACCGCCCTCGCCGAGGCCCAAGGCCATCGGCGCCATGCCGATGATCATGGCGAGCGCGGTCATCAGGACGGGGCGGAATCGGACGAAACCGGCTTCCAGCGCAGCGGCGACGGGATCGCCGAGCTCCTGGTAGCGTTCACGCGCGAAGGAGATCACGAGCACGCTGTTGGCGGTGGCAACGCCCATGCACATGATGGCACCGGTGAGCGCCGGCACCGACAGCGTGGTCTCCGTCATGAACAGCATCCAGACGATGCCGGCAAGCGCGGCCGGCAGCGCCGTGATGATCACGAAGGGATCGGACCAGGACTGGAAGTTCACGACGATCAGGAAATAAATCAGCACGACGGCGCCAAGCAGGCCGAACAGCAGACCAGTAAAGGCGCTGTTCATGGTCTGCACCTGACCGAGCAGCACCACGGACGAGCCCTTCGGCACCTCCTTTGCGGTGTCCGCGATCAGCTGACGGATGTCGGCCGCGACCGCCCCGAGATCGCGGCCGGACGTGGTCGCGAAGATCTGCACCATCGACTGAATGTCGTATTGCGAGACCACCGCGCTCGAGGTCGAGCGCTTAATATCGGCGATGCCGCCGAGGATCGGCGATTGCGCATTGCCGGTCGCGGTGATCGGCAGCGTCTGGAGCGCGCTGAGCGAGTCGATCTGGTATTGCGGCGTCTGCATCACGATCGAGTACGACACGCCGTTGTCGGGGTTGAGGTAGTAGGTCGGCGCGACCTGCGAGGAGCCGGCGAGATTGACGACGAGGCTGTTGGTGACGTCCCGTTCGGTCAGACCGACATATTGCGCGCGGGTGCGATCAACATCGATGTTGAATGTTGGATTGTTCGGCGATTGCTGGATGCGCGCATCGGCAACGCCGGGAATCTTGCGGACCTTGGCCAGCAGGTTATTGGCGTAAGCGAAATTGGCGCTGACATCGGCGCCGCGGATCTGGAGGTCGATCGGCGCCGGCGCGCCAAAGTTCAGGATCTGGCTGACGATGTCGGCGGGCGGGAACGCGAAGCTGACGCCGGGGAACAATCGCGGCAGCTGCTCACGCAGCACGCGTACATGCTCTTCGGTCGGCTTGTGGCCTTCTTTCAGCTTGATCTGGATGTCGCCGTCCTGCGGGCCGATCACGCCGGTGTTGTTGTAGGTCATGTTGATGCCGGAGATCGGCATGCCGATGTTGTCGGTCATGGTCTCGATCTCGCCCGGGATCAGCTTGCGGACCGCCTTCTGCACGTCGGCGAGCTGGTTGGCGGTCTCCTCGACGCGGGTGCCGACCTGGGTGCGGACATGCATTAGGATGTTGCCGGCATCGACCGCGGGGAAGAAGTTGCGCCCGAGGAACGGCACCAGGGCAAAGGACGCGCCGACCACGCAGAGGAAGCCGATCACGAAGACCGCACGGTGCGCCAGCGCGAGGCCGAGCAAACCACGATAGAAGCCGCGAATGCGCTCGAACCGCGCCTCGAAGGCGCGCTGGAACCAGACGAAGGGATTGCGCGACTTCGGCGGCCCGCCCTCGTGATGGACATGCGCCTGCAGCAGGTAGTTCGCCATGGTCGGCACCAGCGTGCGCGACAGGATGAACGACCAGATCATCGCGAACATCACGGCTTCGGCCATCGGCACGAACAGGAAGCGCGCGACGCCGGTGAGGAAGAACATCGGCACGAACACGATGCAGATGCAGAGCAGCGACACAAAGGCCGGCGTCACGATCTGGTTGGCACCGTCGAGGATCGACTGTTCGACCGGCTTGCCCTGCTCCAGATGGTAGTTGATGTTCTCGATCGTGACCGTGGCGTCGTCGACGAGAATGCCAACGGCGAGCGCAAGGCCGCCGAGTGTCATGATGTTCAGCGTCTCGCCGATCGCCGACAGCATGATGATGGCGCCCAGCACCGACAGCGGGATGGAGACCGCGATGATGATGGTCGAGCGCCAGCTGCCGAGGAACAACAGGATCATGACGCTGGTGAGCAGCGCCGCGATCACGCCTTCGAAGGCAACGCCCTGGATCGCGCCGCGGACGAACACCGATTGATCACCGATGAAGCCGATCTTCAGTGCGTCGGGCAGCTGGTCCTTGACCTCGATGACCTTCTGTTTGATGCCGGCGATGATATCGAGTGTCGAGGTCGCGCCCGCCTTCAGCACCATCATTAGCACCGAGCGGTTGCCGTCGACATGGACGATGTTGGTCTGCGGCGGATTGCCGTCGCGCACGCTCGCGACGTCGCGGACGTAGACCATCGCGCCGTTGACGGTCCTGATCGGCAGATTGCCGAGCTCGTCGATCCGGAGCGGCGAGTTGTTGAGCTGGATGTTGTATTCGAACTGGCCGATCTTCTGGGTGCCGACCGGCGTGATGAGGTTCTGGGCGGCGAGCGCGTTGGCAACGTCCTGGCCCGAGAGGCCGCGGGCCTGGAGCGCGGTCGGATCGAGGTCGATCTGAACCTGGCGCTGCTTGCCGCCGAACGGGTACGGGATCGCCGCCCCGGGCACAGTGACCAGCGGCGTGCGAAGCTGATTGATGCCGATATCGGCGAGGTTCTGCTCGGTGAGGCCTTCACCCGACAGCGCCACCTGGATGATCGGAACGGTGGAAGCGGAGTAGTTCAGGATCAAGGGCGGCGTCGCGCCCGGCGGCATCTGCTTGAGCAGCGTCTGCGAGATGGCGGTGACTTGCGCGTTCGCGGTGCGGATATCGACGCTCGGCTGGAAGAAGATCTTGATGATGCCGAAACCGTTATAGGAATTGGCAGTGATGTGCTCGATATCGTTGACCGTCGTCGTCAGCGCGCGCTGGAATGGCGTCGTAATGCGGCCGGACATCTGGTCGGGCGGCAGGCCGGTGTACTGCCAGACCACGCCGATCACGGGAATGCGAATGTCCGGGAAGATATCAGTCGGTGTCCGCAGCGCCGCCAGCGGCCCGATGATCAGCAGCAGCAGCGCGAGCACGACGAAAGTATAGGGCCGGCTCAGGGCAATACGGACCAGAGCAATCATGCGCCAGGCAATTCCAGGTCAAGCGAGAATGTGGAAATCCGCCCCCGGGCGACCCCCATCTCCCTTTACCCGAGCGCCGCCGGAAACGCTAACCTCCGGCGGCCCTCGCGCATTCACTTCCCTGCTACCGCACTGCGAAATCTACATCGCAGCCATGCGGCCGCGTGCCTCACGCGGCGCGCACGTTGGACAGGAACTTGCCGACTTCGTTCTTCAGCCGGTTCGAATCGTTCGACAGCATCTGCGCCGCCGACAGCACCTGCGAGGAGGCCGTGCCGGTCTCGGTCGCGCCGCGCTGCACGTCGGTGATGTTGGCGGAGACCTGCTGGGTGCCCTGCGCTGCCTGCTGCACGTTGCGCGCGATCTCCTGGGTTGCCGCGCCCTGCTCTTCCACGGCGGCCGCGATCGCCGACGAGATCTCCGACAGGCGCTCGATGGTCGAGGAGATCTCCTTGATGGCGCCGACCGAATCGTTGGTCGCCGCCTGGATGCCGGAAATCTGCTGGCCGATCTCGCCGGTCGCCTTCGCGGTCTGCTCGGCCAGCGCCTTCACCTCGGAGGCGACCACCGCAAAGCCGCGGCCGGCTTCGCCGGCGCGCGCGGCCTCGATGGTGGCGTTCAGCGCCAAGAGATTGGTCTGGCCGGCGATGGTGTTGATGAGCTCGACGACGTCGCCGATGCGGGACGCCGCTTTGGACAGTTCACTGACGCGCTCGGTGGTCGCGCGCGCCTGGCCGACGGCGTCGCCCGCCATCCGCGCCGATTCCTGCACCTGGCGACTGATCTCACCGACTGACGAGGCCATCTCCTCGGTCGCCGAGGCCACCGACTGCACGTTGGTCGAGGCTTCCTCCGAAGCTCCGGCAACTGTGGTCGCCAGCCGCTGCGAGCGGTCGGCGGTCGAGGTCAGCGTCGAGGCGGAGGCTTCGAGCTGGGTCGAGGCCGACGACACGGTCTGGACGATCTCGCCGATCATCGTTTCGAATTCGCGGGTGATGCTGTCGACGCGGCGGCCGCGCTCGATCTTGGCTTCGGCGTCGACCGCGGCGGCTTCGTCGGCCGCCCTCTTGGCGATCAGCGCCTCCTTGAAGACCTGGAGCACATCGGCCATGGCGCCGATCTCGGTCTTCTCGCCGCGATGGGGGACTTTGGCAGTGAGGTCACCCTTGCCCAGCGCCTGCATGGGTTCGGTGATGGAGCTGATGCCCCGGGAGACGTCACGAACAAGATAGAAACTGACGCCGATGCCAATGACGACCGCCGCACTGAGAATGAGTGAGACCAGCATGACGGCATGATCATAACTGTCGTCAGCGTCTCGTGCGGCCTGATCCGCGCCCTTGGTGTTGAGCTCGATGTCCCGCCTCAAAACCTCGTCGGCCTGCAGCCCGATCTTGTTGACCGTCTTGCTGTTCAACTCGTGCGCTTCGTGCGGAATCTTGCCGGCCTCCTTGCGCGACAGGGCCATCACCTCCTGTGTGCCCTTTTTGTAGTCTTCCCACAGCTTGGACCACTCGCTGTAGAGTGCCCGTTCCTCGATCGACGTGATCATGGCTTCATACGACTGCCGAAGCTTGGTATTCGCCTCGACCACCGTCCCAAGCGTTTTTTCCGCCGCCAGCTTCTCTTCCAGGGTTTCGGACAGCATGTGCTCGCGGATCACGTTGCGATAGGTGATCACACCGGCGCGCAGTTCGCCCAGCACGCGCACGCTGGGCATCCAGTTCGTGGTGATGTCGACGGTGTTGGCATTCATCGACCGCATCTTCATGACGGCGAGCAGACCCATGCCGGTCATTGCGACCAGCAAGAATGCCACGACACTGATGATCTTGGCGCGGATGGAAATAGTGGCGAACATGAACTGGGTCTCTTTGTGCTGGCCGGTGCGCGTCCGGGAACTACGAATCAAACAAAAGGAGCAGCACCGACATCCGACACCAGAGCACCTGCGCAGAAGTTAACTACGACTCCGTACGAGTACGGAAAGCCGAAAGAAATGAACAGGCAGCTAACAATGCTCTGCGCTCAGCGCATGAGTCTAAGCGCGTCCGTGAAAAACTCCGGGCCACCGAAATTGCCGGACTTTAGGGCAAGCAGCATCTCGCCTGTCTCTGCGCCGACAGCGCGCAACACCGGGACACCCGCCGCAATTTCCACTCCTACGAGAAACCCGGGAATCCTCAACCGGTCGACCACGGCACCTGACGTCTCGCCACCCGCGACGATCAAGCGCCGAACACCCGCCTGCATCAGGCCTTCGGCAATGTTGGCCATGGCCTGCTCGATGGCATGCCCGGCCGCATCGCGGCCGTGATGCGCCTGAACGGCGGCAACGGCTTCCGGTGTCGCGCTCGAGGCGATCAGGACAGGGCCATCCGCCAGGCGCGGTCTCGCCCAGGCCAGCGCCCGCTGCGCTTCGCCGGCCCCTGCGACGATCTGCTCGGGATCAAGATGTAACACCGGCATGACACGCTCGGCATTGGCGATCTGCTGAAGTGTTGCCTGCGAGCAGCTTCCGGCAAGGCAGGCCGCCGGCCCGCCAACCGCAGCGCCCGTACCGCCTGCCGCCGTCGAGTTGACCTTGCCTGTCGACACCAGCGCACGAGCGAGGCCAAGGCCGATGCCGGAGGCGCCGACCGAGAGCCGATGTTCGGCGGCGACGAGGCCGATCGTCTCGAGGTCGCGGTCGAACACGGCGTCGATGATCGCGGCGCCGATGCCTTTGCCCGCGAGCTCGGCCAGGCGCGCCCGCACGGCGTCTGTACCGCGCGAGACCGTGGCGAGATCGACGAGCCCGATTTGCGTCTTGCTTTGGCGCGCCAAGACGCGCACCAGGTTGGAATCGTGCATCGGGTTGAGCGGATGGTCCTTCAGCGGGCTCTCGTTCAGCGGCACGGCGCCGACGAAGAGGTTGCCCTGGTAGACGGTGCGTCCTGTTTCCGGAAAGGCCGGCGTCACCAGCACGGCGCTTTCGCCGCAATCGGCGCGCAAGGCGTCCATCACCGGCCCGATATTGCCGGCATCGGTGGAATCGAAGGTCGAGCAGATCTTGAACAGCACGTGGCCCGCGCCGCGGCCGCGCAGCCATGTCTCCGCCGCGCGTGAGCGCGACACGGCAAGGCTGGCGTCGATCGAACGGCTCTTCAGTGACACCACGACGGCGTCGACCTCGGGCAGCGCGAGATCGTTCGCGGGCACGCCGATGGTCTGCACAGTACGCAGGCCCGCACGCGTCAGCGTATTGGCAAGGTCGGAGGCGCCGGTGTAGTCGTCGGCGATGCAGCCCAACGCAAGTATCACGGCTTCACTCCTGCGTAAGGCTTGAACCAGGCGAGCCCATCC
Source organism: Bradyrhizobium sp. 179 (assembly GCF_023073535.1). Lineage (NCBI taxonomy): Bacteria > Pseudomonadati > Pseudomonadota > Alphaproteobacteria > Hyphomicrobiales > Nitrobacteraceae > Bradyrhizobium > Bradyrhizobium sp. 179. Next base: position 12,030 of record NZ_JADPJR010000101.1, read on the forward strand.
GTTGTCTTGCCGCGCGGATTGTATTCGCAGCCGACGAAGCCGGTATAGCCGAGCCGGTCGAGCTCATCGAACAGGAACGGATAGTTGAGCTCCTCGCCGTCAGGCTCGTTGCGCGAGGGAATGCTGGCGATCTGGATGTGGCCGATGATCGGCATCATCTCGCGCAGCCGCATCGTGACGTCGCCATGGATGATCTGGCAGTGATAGATGTCGAACTGGAGTTTGAGGTTCGGCAGCCTCAACTCCTGGATCAGGTCGCGCGCGAAGCCGAAATCGTTGAGGAAGTAGCCGGGCACGTTGCGCGCATTGATCGGCTCGATCACGACGTCGATGCCGTGCGGCGCGAAGAACTCCGCGGCCCAGGCCACCGACTTGTAGAAGGCCTCGATCGCCACGCGCTCGCCGCGGTTGGCGATGCCGGCCATCAGGTGCAGGCACTTGACCCCGGTCGCCTTCGCATAGGGCAGTGCCGTCTCCAGGCTTGCCTTGAGATCGGAGAAGCGTGATGGCAGCGCGGCAAAGCCCTTCTCACCGGCGTTCCAGTCGCCCGGCGGCAGGTTGAACAGCGCCTGGGTCAGGCCGTTGCGCTTGAGCCGTTCGCCGACCGCCTCGGCGGGATGCTCATAGGGAAACAGGAACTCGACTGCGGTGAAGCCCGCTTGCGCGGCGGCATCGAACCGGTCGAGGAACGGCACCTCGGTGAACATCATCGAGAGATTGGCGGCAAAACGGGGCATCGGAATCCTCTCAGCTCTACTTGTCGCCGGGCAGCTTGACGCCGGTGACCTGCGCATACATCCGCGCCACCGAAGCGTCATCGTCACGGCCCATGCCGGCGGCTGACGTCATCAGAAACATCTGGAGCGCGGCGGCGGAGACCGGCACCGGGAATCTGGCGCTGCGCGCCATGTCCTGGATGATGCCAAGGTCTTTGACGAAGATCTCGACCGCGCTGCGCGGCGTGTAGTCGCCATCGAGCACGTGCGGCATCCGGTTCTCGAACATCCAGGAATTGCCCGCGGAGGCCGTGATCACCTCATAGACTTTGCGAATGTCGAGGCCCTGCTTGGCCGCGAACGCCATCGCTTCGCTGGCGGCGGCGATGTGCACACCAGCGAGGAGCTGGTTGATCATCTTGAACGCGGCGCCCTGCCCTGCGGCGTCCCCGAGCTCATAGACCTTTGCGGCCATGGCATCGAGAGCTGGCCGCGCCTTAGCAAAAGCGGCGGAGCTACCGGACGCGAGGATGGTCAGCTCGCCTTGCGCGGCGCGCTGCGCCCCACCGGAGATCGGCGCATCCAGATAATGCCGGCCGGTCGCCTCAAACTGCTTGGCAAGACGCCGCGCGACATCCGGATCCATGGTCGCCGAGGATATGAAGACGCTGCCCTTCGGCATGGTCTCGGCGGCGCCGTCCTTGCCGAACAGGATCGTTTCGGTCTGGGCAGCGTTGACCACGACGCTGACGACGATGTCGGCGTCCTTGGCAGCGTCAGCCGGCGTCTTGGCACCCGCGCCACCGTCCTTTACGAAGCGCGCGACGGCATCGTCCGAGACGTCGCAGCCGGTGACGGCATGGCCGGCGCGTTTCAGCGAGGTCGCCATGCCAAAGCCCATCGAGCCGAGCCCGATCACGACGATGCGCTGATTTTGTGACGTGGAGGCGGACATGCAACTGACCCTTGCGAACGTTTCCCGGACCGCCGCCCTTTGCGGCGGCTCGGCGAACCGATAACACGGCTTGGCCGCGCTGCCAAAGCGTGAGACAAGCAGGCATGACGGCCATGAGCAATGAGACACGGCTGCGCGAGGATATCTGCCGCTTCGGGCGGTCGCTGTTCGAGCGCGGGCTGACGCCGGGCTCCTCCGGCAATATCAGCGTCAGGCTGGACGGCGGCGGCTGGCTGGTGACGCCGACCAACGCCTCGCTTGGTTTCCTCGATCCGGCAAAGCTGTCGCGGCTGGATAGCCGGGGACGGCTGGTTTCAGGCGATGCGCCGACCAAGGAAGTTCCGCTGCACACGGCGCTCTATGACACGCGCGGGAGCGCGCGCGCGATCGTGCACCTGCACTCGACCCATTCGGTTGCGCTCTCGATGCTGCCCGAGATCGACCCGCGCGCCGCGCTGCCGCCGATGACGGCCTACTATCTGATGAAATGCGGCGCCACCGCGCTCGTGCCGTATTATCGCCCTGGCGATCCTGCCGTCGCGGATGCGATCAAAGGGCTGGCGGGGAAATATTCATCGGTGCTGCTCGCCAATCACGGCCCAGTCGTCGCCGGCGACACGCTGGAAGGCGCGGTGTTCGCGACGGAAGAGCTGGAGGAAACGGCAAAGCTGTACCTGCTGCTGCGCGGGATGAACCCACGGTATTTGTCGCCGGAGCAGGTGCAGGATCTGGCGAAGGTGTTCGGGGTGACGCTGCCGGAGCATGGGCATGGGGACTAGCGATTTGCGGTTAGGAATGGACGAGCGTCGCCTCGCCCACTGTCATTCCCCGCGAAAGCGGGGAATCCAGTACGCCGCGGCTTATCCGTCTCTCGCTGGCGTCTCTGGAATGCTGGATCGCCCGATCAAGTCGGGCGATGACACCGCGTGTGCGGGGGCAGCTTGCTCCACACTTCGTGCCTACAACCCCAGATACGCCTTCCTCACGTCGGGATTGCCCTTGATCTCCGCGGCCGCGCCCTGCATCAGCACGCGGCCGGTTTGCAGGATGTAGGCGCGATCGGCGATCTCGAGGCACTCGGCCATGCGCTGCTCGACGATCAGCACGGTCATGCCGGCGTCGCGGATGCGCTTCACGGCCTGAAAGATCTCGTCCACCAGCTTTGGCATGATACCCTGCGAAGGCTCGTCCAGCATCAACAGCCGCGGACGCGTCATCAGCGCGCGGCCGATCGCGAGCATCTGCTGTTCGCCACCGGAGAGCGTCTCGGCGCGCTGCTCCAGGCGTTCGGACAGACGCGGGAAAAGCTGGAAGACGAGATCGAGCGGCTCCTCACGGTTCGCCTCGCCGCGATAGAGATAGCTGCCGAGGCGCAGATTGTCGCGCACCGACAGGCGAGGGAACAGGCGGCGGTTCTCGGGCACATAGGCAATGCCGGTGGCCGTGATGTGATGCTGCGCCATGCCATCGAGACGCTTGCCGTCGAATGTCACCGTGCCCGAACGCGGCCGCTCGGCGCCAGCGATGGACTTGAGCAGCGTCGACTTGCCCGCGCCGTTGGCGCCGGCAACGCAGACGATCTCGCCCTTCTGAACCTCGATCGAGACCGCGGAGATCGCGACCAGGCCCTGGTAGGCGGTCGTGACTTCACGCACCGACAGCATGACGATCTCCCAGATATGCGCTGATCACCTTGGGATCGCGGACGACCTCAGCAGGCTTGCCCTCGACCAGCACCTTGCCGAGGTCGAGCACGATGGCGCGGTCGACCAAAGGCATCACGATCTCCATGACGTGCTCGACCATCAGCACGGTGATGCCGGCATCGCGCACCTTGCGCACCAAGCCGACGCCAGTCTGCGCCTCCGTCGGCGTGAGGCCGGTGAGGACTTCGTCGAGCAGCAGCAGCTTTGGCTCGGTTGCCAGCGCACGCGCGACTTCGAGGCGGCGCTTTTCGGCCGGCACGAGGTCGCTTGCGAGCACATCGGCGCGCGCGGCAAGGCCGGTGAATTCGAGCACCTCATGCGCCTTGCGGCGCGCCTCACGCATCAGGGTGTTGCGAACCAAGGCGCCGACGATGACGTTGTCGATGACCGTCATGGTCTCAAAGCTCTTGACCACCTGGAAGGTGCGCCCGATGCCGCGCTGGCAGCGCTCGGCCGCCGGCATGCGGGTAACATCCTCGCCGTCGAACCAGATCGAGCCTTGCGTCGGCGGCAGCACCCCCGCGATGAGATTGAACAATGTCGACTTGCCGGCGCCGTTCGGGCCGATCAGGCCGACGATCTCGCCGCGGCCGACCGAGATCGAGACATCGCTGTTGGCGACGAGCCCGCCGAACCTCTGCCAGACGCCGCGTGTTTCAAGCAGCGCGGTCATCGCGTGGCTCCCGTCTTGTTCGGGCGCGAAAACAGGCTCAACAGCCCTCGCGGCAAGGCCAACGAGATCAGGACGATCAGCGTGCCGTAAACAATGAGGTCGACACCGCGTCCCGAGCCGCCGAACTTGAAGCGCGTCAGCTCAGTCAGCGGGATCAGGATGGCGGCGCCGAGCACCGGCCCCCACAGGGTGCCGATGCCGCCGAGCACGGCGGGCAAGGCCATGAGCAACGAAAACTGGAAGCCCATGACGCTTTCGGGATCGATGTAGGAGACGAACTGGGCGTAGAAGCTGCCACCCACCGCGACCAGGAAGGCGGAGACGGCGGCCGCGCCCATCTTGGAATTGAACACGACGACGCCGAGGCTCTCGGCCGCCTCCGGATTGTCCTTTACCGCACGCCACCAATAGCCCCATTTGGAATCTTCCAGCCACCAAGTGACGAACCAGGCGAGGCAGCACAGCGCCAGCGCGAAGTAGAAGTACGGCAGCTTCGTGCGCAGGAATTGGAATTTCAGCCAGCTGTCGCCGCGGATTGGAATGGTGATGCCCATCGCGGCGCCGGCCCATTCCCAGTTATGGAACAGAAGCAACCCGATCTCAGCGATGACGATGGTGGCGATCACGAAGTAATGGCCGCGCAGGCGGAAGAAGGGATAACCGAGTCCCATCGCGATCAGCGCCGACACCACGCCGCCCGCCAGCATGCCGAACCAGGGCAGCACGCCGAACTTCATGAACAGCAGCTCGGTGGTATAGGCACCCAGGCCGAAATACAGCGCGTGCCCAAGCGAAATCTGCCCGCAATAGCCGGACAGGATGTTCCAGCTTTGTGACAGTCCCGCATACATCAGCGTCAGGATCAGGATGTTCTGGACGACGACGTCCTTCACGAACAATGGCGTCAGCGCGGCAACCACGGCGAGCACCGCGGCGATGACGAGGTCGCGGCGGCGCCGCGCTGCAAAATCCTTGTCCATCATATCGATCCGAACAGGCCGCGCGGCCGGACGAAGACGACCAGCAGATAGACCGCGTAGATACCGACCGATTTCAGCGACGGCGGCAGCACCAGCGCGGTCACCGCTTCGACCAGACCGACGATGATGCCGCCGGCGAAGGCGCCGAACACGCTGCCGAAGCCGCCGAGCGCCACCGTGACGTAGGCGATCAGGGCGAAGGACGCGCCAACGTCGGGATAGATGTAGAAGAAGCTCGCCATGATCGCACCCGCAAGGCCGACCAGCGCGGCGCCGAGCCCCCAACCGAACGCGAACACGCGGTTCTTGTCGATGCCGACAAGTGCGACCGCACCGGGATCTTCACGCGTGGCTTCCAGCGCGCGGCCGAAGTCGGTGCGGTGGATGAAGAGATAGAGACCGGCGAAAGCGAGAATCGAGACCAGCGCCCCAACCAGCTGCGGCTCCGGCAGGAAAATGCCGGCAACCGAGATGGTTTTACCGCCGAGCCAGGACTGGGGGATGCTGCGATAGTCCGGCGTGAAGAAGTACTGCGCGAGGCCGCGCATGACGATGGCCAGGCCGAAGGTCGAGAAGATCTGCACCATGCCGGCATTGGCCTTGGCGCGCATGGCGAAGCGTACAATGAGTAAGTAGACTACCGCCCCTAAGATAAAGAGCGCCGCGGCGACCAGCGGCGCAGACAGCAAGGGGTCGATCGCGAAGAACGCGAACAGAAAGAAGGACAGGTACATCGCGATCATCAGGAACTCGCCATGGGCGAAGTTCGTGACGTCCATCAGGCCGAAGATTAGCGCGAGGCCGACCGCGATCAGTCCGTAGAGCAGGCCCATGAGCAGGCCGCTCGCGAGACTTTGGATAATGGCTTGGGCTGTCACCTCTGATCCCCCGTTCGAAACGTCATAGTTTGCTCCGTCATTGCGAGCGAAGCGAAGCAATCCAGAATCTCACCGCCGAGGCAGTCTGGATTGCTTTCGTCGCTACGCTCCTCGCAATGACGAGGCATTCACGACGACCTCGATCTTCTATCCTGCTCCAGCAGCGTCTTACTTCATCGGCCAGATCGCCTCGGCGATCGCGGCCTGCGGCGGGAAGATGGTGACGAACTTGCCGCCAACATATTGCAGCAGCACCGGGTCGGCGTCGTTGTTCTGGCCCATCTCGTCGAACTTGACGCGCTTCCAGGGCATGATGGTCTGCTCGCCCGGGATGTCGGTCGCCGCCAGCGCATCGCGAATCTTCTCGCCGTCGGTCGACTTGGCGCGGCTGATGGCGTCGGCGAGGATGATCAGGCCCATGAACTGGCGCGAGGTGAGGTCGTTGAAGTCCTTGCCCGACTTCGCCTTGAACATGTCGTTGATCTTGCCGACCATCGGGCGCTTCTGCGCGAGGTCGAGCGAGAAGGTGCCGCGCGAGATCACGCCTTCGAGCTTGTCGCCGACGGCATCATAGAGCGCCTTCTCCGAGAAGCCGGCATCCTGCGCCACGATCGCGTTCGGCTTGTAACCGAGCTCGGCCATGGTCTTGACCAGGAGGATGCCATCGGTGGTGTAGCTCGACGGCATCAGCACGTCGGCGTTGGCGGACTTGAGCTGCTGCACCTCGGCCGAGAGCGAGGGCGAGTTGGCACGGTATTTGATGTCGGTGACGATCTTGTAGCCGCGCTCGCCGGCGATCTTGGCCTGAGCGTTGCCGGAGTCCGTGCCGAAGATGGTGTCCTCGTGGAACAGCGACAGCGTCTCGATCTTGGTGCCCTTCTTCTTCATGGCATCGAAGAAGTCGAACATTGCGGCCGAGTACATCTCGTCATGCGGCGCGGCACGGAAATAGTATTTCAGGCCGCGGCGATGCAGGCTCGGCGAGGAATTGTCGGCGGAGACGAACGGGATCTGGTAGCGCTCGCAGATCTGGCTGACAGTGACGGCGACCGCGCTCTGATAGGTGCCGATGATGGCGGCGACTTTTTCCTGCGTGATCAGGCGCTCGGCCTCGGCACGCCCCTTCTGCGGATCGGCCTGGTGGTCGGCGAACACGAGGCGGACCTTGGCGCCGCCGAGCCCCGGCAGGCCTTCACCTTTCGCCAGGGGCAGGTCGAAATCGGTGTCCTTGTTGATGACTTCGAGCGCGGTCTCATAGGCCTTCTGGGCATCGACGCCCTGCTGCGCGCTGCCGCCGGAGAACGGATAGATCACGCCGATCACGACTTCCGAGGTCTGTGCGCGCGCTGCCAGCGGCACCAGCGCGGCCGTAGCGGTAGCTCCCAACAACACGTCGCGGCGAGAGATCGTCATGGCAAAGTCCCCTGTTACTGAATTTCGACTGATCGAATGAAGTGATTGATGGATGCGGTAAAGCCCGAACAAGCAGCAAACGCTGCCTACTAAATCACGGCCATGGTCCTGTTCTTGAGATCCGTCACCAGCATCAGGCCGGGCGAATGCGTGATCGCGAACGGCAGCTTTGCTGCGTTGATCACCGATTGCGGCGTGACGCCGCAAGCCCAGAACACCGGGATCTCGTCATCGGCGACCGGCACGGGATCACCGTAATCGGGCTTGGCAATGTCCTTGATGCCGATCAGATGCGGATGGCCGAGATGCACCGGCGCACCGTGCACGGCGGGATAGCGCGAGGTGATCTGCACCGCGCGGATCGCATCCGCCGGCTTGAACGGGCGCATCGACACCACCATCGGACCGGCGAACGGTCCGGCCTCGCCGCAAGCGATGTTGGTGCGGTACATCGGCACGCGCACGTTCTGTTCGATGTGACGGATCGGCATGCCCTCCTCGAGCAGCGCCTCTTCGAACGAGAAGGAGCAGCCAAGCACGAAGGTCACGAGATCGTCGCGCCAGTAGCTCTTCACGTCGGTCGGCTCGTCGACGACCTCGCCGTCACGCCAGACGCGATAGCGCGGCACGTCGGTGCGGATGTCGAGATCGACGCCGAGCGAGGGGATGTGCGGGCTGCCGACGTCGGACATGCCGATGATCGGGCACGGCTTCGGATTGAGCTGGCAGAAGCGGTGAAAGGCGCTGGCATATTCCGCCGGCAGGATCGCCAGATTGCCCTGGACGAAGCCGGGCGCAACGCCGGCGGTGGAGGCGACCTGCCCTTCGCGATAGGCAAGCCGCGCCTTGCGGCTCGGGAGCGTGTCGGGCGTTTCAGTTTGCTGCGCTGCCACCAAAACAGTCATGGGATCGACCTGCCTATAAACTCGACAAAGACAAGCCAACACCAAGCGTGCTATAAAGTCTAATCGTCGTTTCTAATCAAACTCGATAAATTTTTTTTATCGATTAGGAAGATCCTTCCAATGCTGGACTTCAGGTCGATCGAGACATTTCTCTGGGTTGTGAAGCTCGGCAGCTTTCGGGGCGCCGCGCAACGGCTCAACACAACCCAGCCGGCGATCTCCCAGCGCATCGCCCAGCTCGAGCGCGAGATGGGCGTAAAGCTGCTCAACCGCGACCATCGCGTGGCCTCGCCGACCCCGAGCGGCCGGCAGATGATGGTCTATGCGGAGAAGCTGATCGGGCTGCGCGCCGCGATGATGGCGGAGATCGGCGACCGCTCGGCGATGCGCGGCGTGATGCGACTCGGCGTCGCCGAGACCATCGTGCACACTTGGCTGCCGCGCCTGGTGAAGAGCATGAACGAGGTCTATCCGAACCTGTCGCTGGAGATCGAGGTCGACATCACGCCGAACCTCACCGCCCGCCTGCTCGCGCAGGAGATCGAGCTTGCGTTCGTGGTGGGACCGCTGTCCGCTTCCGGCGTGCACAACCGCGTGCTCGCCGATTATCCGATCGGTTTCCTCGCCAGCCCCTCGCTCGGCCTCGGCAAGGGCCCGGTGACGCCGGCGGAGCTCGCGCGATTTCCGATCATCACCTTCCCGCGCAAGACCAAGCCTTACGAGGTCGTGCGCGAGGTGTTCGACCGGCCCGAGCTGCCGCCGATCCGACTGCATGCCTCCGCCTCGCTGGCCACCGTCATCCACATGGCGGTCGAAGGGCTCGGCATCGCCGTGATCCCCGACGCCATCGTCGAGAACGAGCTCGCCGACGGGAGGCTGCAACTGCTCGACACCGATCTCGCGATCGCGCCGCTGACCTTCACCGCGAGTTGGCTCGCCTCGCCCGACGTCGTGGCTATCGAGCGCGTCGCGGAGCTGGCGCGGCAAATTGCGCAGAGCAGCCTCGCGGTTGACGCGCCCGCGCTGGCGCGTCATTGAAAAAGACGCCGGACAATTGAGAGACTGACCGCATGAGCCGAGCCGCCACCAACCTGCAGATCGATCCCGCCCGCCTCTGGGGCTCCATCCACGAGACCGCGCAGTTCGGCGCGACGGCCAAGGGTGGCGTGCGGCGGCTGACGCTCAGCTCCGAGGACAAGCAGGTCCGCGACTGGTTCCGCAAGGCCTGCGAAGACGCGGGCCTGGAGGTGCATGTCGATGCGCTCGGCTCGATGTTCGGCCTGCGCAAGGGGCGCGACATGACAAAGCCGCCCGTCGGCATCGGCTCGCATCTCGACACCCAGCCGACCGGCGGCAAGTATGATGGCATTCTGGGTACGCTCGGCGCACTGGAAGTGATCCGCACGCTGAACGATGCCGGCATCGAGACGGAAGCGCCGATCTGCATCGTCAACTGGACCAACGAGGAAGGCTCGCGCTTCGCACCGGCGATGATGGCGTCTGCCGCCTATGTCGGCGATTTCACCACCGATGACATTTTGGCGCGCAAGGACGCTGAAGGCATGACCGTCAGGCAGGCGCTCGACGGCATCGGTTATCGCGGCGACAAGCCGGTCGGTTTCCAGAAGCTCGGCTGCTTTGTCGAATTGCACATCGAGCAGGGCCCGATCCTGGAGGCCGAAGGCAAGACCATCGGCGTGGTCGATTCCGGCCAGGGCGTGCTGTGGTACGACGGCAAGATTTCCGGCTTCGAGAGCCATGCAGGCTCGACACCGATGCCGCTGCGGCGCGACGCGCTGGCGACATTGTCGGAGATCGTGCTGGCGATGGAAGCGATCGCGAAAAAGCATGGGCCGAACGCGGTCGGCACCATCGGCGAGGCCGTGATCGCAAATCCGTCCCGCAACGTCATTCCCGGCGAGATCGCCTTCACCATGGATTGCCGCAGCGCGGATGGTGCCATCATGGACGCGCTCGATCGCGATTTGCGCGCCGCGATTGCCGAGATCGCTGCGCGCCGCAAGGTCGAGGTCAAGATCGACCTGGTCTGGCGCAAGCCGCCGACGCATTTCGATCCCAAGCTGATTGCAGCGGTCGAGAACGCGGCGAAGACGCTCGGCTATTCCTCTCGCCGCATCACCTCCGGGGCGGGCCACGACGCCTGCAACCTCAACACCGTCATGCCGGCGGCGATGGTGTTCGTGCCCTGCAAGGACGGCATCAGCCATAACGAGCTGGAGGATGCCACGCAAGCGGACTGTGCCGCGGGGACCAACGTGCTCATGCACACCGTGCTGGCGATCGCCGGCGTCGCGTCCTGACCGGAGAGAACCATGCGCGGAGTTTTCGTCGACGCCAATGAAACGCTGGCCGTGATCATGGAGCGGCTGGAGAAGCCCGGCGATCCCAAAGTGCGGATCCACAGGAATCCCGATATCAAGCCGGAGCAATATCCGGAGATCCTCGACGGCGCCGAGATCGCCATCGTCGACCACACCGCACTGCCGACCGGGGTTGCGAGGAAGTGCACCGGCCTCAAGCACGTCGTGTTCCTGGGCACCGGCGCGCGCAGCTACATGAACCCGGAGGAACTGGCCGAGCTCGGCATCTCCGTGCATCTGATCAAGGGCTACGGCGACACGGCGGTGGCGGAATCCGCGATCGCGCTGATGTGGGCCTCGGCCCGCGTCATCGCGATGATGGATCGCGAGATGCGCGGCGGCAACTGGCTGCGCGAGGACGGTATGCAGCTCACCGGCAAGACGCTCGGGCTGATCGGCTTCGGCGGCATCGCCGCAGAAGTTGCGCGCATTGCGTCCGGTAGCGGCATGAAGGTGATCGCCTGGAACCGCTCGCCGAAGAGCCATCCTGGCGTGGAATTCACCGATCTCGATACCGTGCTGGCAAGGAGCGACGTCGTGTCGCTGCACCTGCTGCTCAATGACGAGACGCGCGGCATGATCACGCGCGAGAAGATCTTTGCGATGAAGCGCGGTGTCATCCTGATCAACACCGCTCGCGCCGCGATCGTGGACGAAGCCGCCATGATTGATGCGCTGAAATCGGGCCACATCCGCCATGCCGGCCTCGACGTCTTCAACGTCGAGCCGCTGCCCGGCGACCATCCGCTGACAAAATTGCCGAATGTGACGCTGTCGGCGCATTCCGCCTTCCGCACGCCGGAGGCGAGCGAGAACCTGATTGGCGCGGCGTGGGAGCACTGCCGCCGGATCGTGAAGGGATAACAGCAACAACCATGGCCGATTACCGCACCATCAAGGCAGAGAAGCTCACCAGCGTCATCCATGCCATCGCCAAGGCGGGCGGATCCACCGATCGCGAAGCCGAACTGGTCTCCACCAACCTCGTCGAGGCGAACCTGAAAGGCCACGACTCGCACGGCGTCGGCATGATTCCGCGCTATGCCGAGGCGGTCGCCGAGGGCGGCCTCGCGGTCAACCAGCATGTCAAGATCGTGATGGATACGGGCCCCCTGCTGACCCTCGACGGCCTCACCGGCTACGGCCAGGTGATGGGCCATGAGGCGATGGAGCTAGGCGCCGAGCGCGCCAAGCGCAACGGCGTGTGCGTCGTCGGCCTCTCCAACTCGCACCATATCGGCCGCATCGGCCATTGGGCCGAGCAGTGCATTGAGCACGGGCTGGTGTCGATCCACTTCGTCAACGTGATCTCGCGCCCGATCGTGGCGCCCTGGGGTGGCAGCGATGCGCGCCACGGCACCAATCCGTTCTGCGTCGGCATCCCGCGCGAAGGCCACGAGCCGATCGTGCTCGACTTCGCCACCAGCAAGATCGCGCAGGGCAAGACCCGCGTCGCCTACAACAAGGGGGTCGCGCTCGAGCCCGGCACCATCATCGATAACGAAGGCAGGCCAACCACGAACCCGCGCTACACCGTGATCGCCCCGCACGGCGCCATCCTGCCGTTCGGCGAGCATAAGGGTTCTGGGTTGGCGTTGGTGTGCGAAATTCTCGGCGGCGCACTTTCGGGCGGGCAGGTCGTCAAAGGACCGGCCGACAGCAAGCGCCGCGTCCTCAACGGCATGCTCTCGATCATCATCGATCCGAACAAGCTCGGCACCGGCGAGAACCTCGCGCGCGAAGTCGAGAGCTTCGTTGCCTGGCACACCGGCTCGCCCCCCGCCCCCGGCGTCGACAAGGTGAAGATCGCCGGCGAGCCCGAGCGCGAGACCAAGAAGAAGCGGCTCGCCGAGGGCATTCCTGTGGATCCGAATACCTGGCAGGAGATTCTGGACGCCGGAAAGCGGTTCGGGCTTGATCAGGCGACGATTGAGAAGATTGTGGGCTAAGCAGAGCGAAGCACGCTTGTCTTCCCCTTCTCCCCTTGTGAAGGGGGCGCGAAGCGCCGGATGAGGGGGTTCTCGCAGCGAGCAAAAACCCACAATGAGAGGTCTGCTTCCGCGAAGATACACCCTCACCCGTCTTCGACGCTTCGCATTGAAGCCATCCTCTCCCACAAGGGGAGAGGGTAAAACAGCGAACTAGTCTACCATCTCCGCCACCGCCTTGCCGCAGGCAGTGGTGTCGGCATTGCCGCCGAGGTCCTTCGTCCGCAGCGTGCGTTCGGCGAGCGTGCGCTCGATCGCGTCGACGATCGACTTGCCGGCTTCCTTCTCGCCGAGATGCTCGAGCATCATCGCGCCCGACCAAATCATGCCGATCGGGTTGGCGATGCCCTGCCCCGCGATATCGGGCGCCGAGCCGTGCACCGGCTCGAACACGGATGGGAAATTGCGCTCGGGATTGATGTTGCCAGACGGCGCGATGCCGATGGTGCCGGTACAGGCCGGGCCGAGATCGGAGAGGATGTCACCGAACAGATTGGAGCCGACCACGACGTCGAACCAGTCTGGATGCAGCACGAAGTTCGCGGTGAGAATATCGATGTGGTACTTGTCCCATTTCACGCCCGGAAACTTCTTGGCCATCGCCTCCACGCGTTCATCCCAATAGGGCATGGTGATGGAGATGCCGTTCGACTTCGTCGCCGAGGTCAAGTGCTTCTTCGGCCGCGACTGCGCGAGTTCGAAGGCGAACTTCAGGATGCGGTCAACGCCGGTGCGAGTCATCACTGTCTGCTGCGTCACGAACTCGCGCTCGGTGTCCGGGAACATGCGGCCACCGACGGAGGAATATTCACCTTCCGTGTTCTCGCGCACCACCCAGAAATCGATGTCGCCGGGCTTGCGGTTCGCCAGCGGCGACGGCACGCCGGGCATCAGCCGCACGGGACGCAGGTTCACATACTGGTCCAACTCGCGGCGGAATTTGATCAGCGAGCCCCACAGCGAGACGTGATCCGGAATCTTGGCCGGCCAGCCGACCGCGCCGAAATAGATCGCATCGTGCTTACCGATCTTTTCCTTCCAGTCATCTGGCATCATCTGGCCGTGCTTCTCGTAATAATCCCAGGACGAGAAGTCGAAATGGTCGAATTGCAGGGACACCCCGTGCTTCTTCGCCGCCGCCTCCAAAACGCGCAGGCCCTCAGGCATCACTTCCTTGCCGATGCCGTCGCCGGGAATGATTGCGATCCGGTATTGTTTCTTGCTCATCGAGACGTCCTTGGTTGGTTTCGGCAGCCGCCTTTTGATTGCACTGCAATGGACCAAACGCGGCGGCAGTGCAACGCTGCACTGCAATGTTGACCGTGGCGCGACCGAGCGCCTACTGATCTGATCCTGTTCCCATCCTGCGAGTACCCCTCATGGATCTGCATCTGCGCGGCAAGCGCGTCCTGATCACGGGCGCATCCAAGGGCATCGGCGCGGCCGCCGCTGAGGCGTTTGCCGAGGAAGGCGCGCATCTGCTGCTTGCAGCCCGCAGCGGCGAGCAGCTCAAGGCGCTGGCCGAGCGGTTGCGTTCCGCGCACCAGATCGACGCCGCGACGAGTGTCGTCGATCTGCGCAAAGCCGAGGACATTGCGCGGCTCGCCAAGGAGGCCGCCGGCATCGACATCCTCGTCAACAATGCCGGCGACATCCCCGGCGGGTCCATCGACAAGATCGACGAGGCGACCTGGCGGCACGCCTGGGAATTGAAGGTGTTCGGGTACATCAACCTCACGCGGCAGATCTACGCGCAGATGAAGGCCAGGGGTGGCGGCGTGATCGTCAACGACATCGGCGCGGCCGGCGAGAAGTTTGATGCCAATTACATCTGCGGCAGCGCCGGCAATGCTGCGCTGATGGCGTTCACCCGTGCCCTCGGTGGAAAAAGTCTCGCCGACAACATCCGTGTGGTTGGCATCAATCCCGGCCCTGTCGGCACCGACCGCCACGTCACGCTGCTCAAGACGCGGGCAAAGCACCAATTCGGCGACGAGAGCCGCTACAGGGAATTCCAGAAGAGTCTGCCGCTCGGGCGCCCTGCGCATGCGCGCGAGATCGGCGACCTCATGGCGTTCCTGGCGTCGGATCGCTCGGGCTATACGTCGGGCGTGATCTATACCGTCGATGGCGGCATCAGCGCCGGCTGGGGTTAACTCTGTCCTCGTCATTGCGAGCGCAGCGAAGCAAATCCAGGAATGTATCGGCGGGTAAGAGTCTGGATTGCTCACATGGGGGTTTGGTGTGTCAAGATTTATGATCAGCTCTTTGTTCGATTGCAGGCCAGCTCTTCGTCCCGACCGTGGGATCTTTCGG
>NZ_JADPJR010000154.1:0-22746 GCF_023073535.1 Bradyrhizobium sp. 179
AGCGGCCGGTCCGTCGATAGGATGATCGAGCAACATCGTCGTCTCCAGGTTGAATGGATGCAACCTCAGTCTGGCCTCAGACTTGGTCGCTATCCACCCGCATGGAATCTTCGCGGAGCCTGTCATCGGGCCGCGCTTCGCGCGGACCGGTTGGCTCGCAAAGACGACGTGAGGCAGCTGCGCGCAAAAACTGCGGGCTCTTGCTAAACCGGCTTGCCCGTATACGGCATCGATGCCGTCAGGCCGCCGTCGACGGGGAATGCCTGACCATTCACGTACGAGGCCTCGTCGCTGGCCAAAAACAGTCCCATCGCCGCGAGCTCGTGCGGCTGGCCGGGACGCTTGAGCGGGTTGAGCTGGCCGATCTTGTCTTGAGTGCCGCGCTCCTTGGCGCGGTCGAAGATCGGTTTGGTCATGCCGGTCTCGATCAGGCCGGGGCACACCGCGTTGATGCGCACGCCGGTGCCGGTGAGCGAATAGGCTGTGGTCTGCACCAGGCTGATCACGCCCGCCTTGCTCGCCGCATAGGGATGTCCGCTGGCGCCGGCCTTGAGGCCGGCGACGGACGCCGTCAGCACGATCGCGCCGGACTGTTGCTTGACCATGTGCGGCATCGCGTATTTCACCGCGAGGAACGGCCCGATGAGGTTGACGCGCAAAATCTCCTGCCAGTGCTCCACCGTCTGCTCAGCGAGCGGGATGAGCCCGCCCGAGATGCCGGCATTGGCCCAGATCACGTCGAGCCGGCCGTGCGCCTTCACCGCCTTGTCGATCATTGCGACGACGTCCGTCTCGGAGCCGGCATCCGCGATCATGGCTTCCGCGATGCCACCGGCCTTCTTGATCTCCTCGACGGTCTCCTTCACCGCTTCGGTGCGATCGACGGCGATGAGCTTTGCGCCTTCCCTGGTGAAAAGCAGCGCAGCGGCGCGGCCGATGCCGCTGCCGGCGCCGGTGATGATGACGGATTTGCCTTGCAAGCGGCCCATGCGCTTCTCCCTTTGGCTCGCACGCGGCCCTTGCCGCGCGACGGAATTTCAAACAACATTTCAAACGGCAAAGTGTCTTGAGACACGTTCGCTACTGACGTACAGCGACATAACGCGGGATGGAAGGGTTTCGATGGCAGGCGCAGACAGGCCGAATGTGGTCACGACACGGTGGTGGTGGGTCCGGCACGCGCCGGTGCGCAATGACGGCGGCAACATCTACGGCCAGTCCGACATCGCCTGCGACATCAGCGACACCTATGTATTCAACGCTGTTGCCAAGGTGCTGCCACGCAACGCAGTCTGGTATTCGAGCAATCTAATGCGCACACATCAGACGGCCGCGGCGATCTGGGCAACAGGCTTTCCACGGCCTGCGTCGATGAAATGGGAAGCGGATCTCGCCGAGCAGAATCTCGGCCGTTGGCAGGGCATGAACCGCGCCGAGTTCATCGCGAGCCGCCCCGTCGGCGCCAGCTGGTTCGCCGACATCAATGAGCCTGCGCCCGGCGGCGAAAGTTTCATGGACCTCTATAATCGCACGCGACGCACCATCGAACGGATCAATGTGGAAGCGGCCGGGCAGGACATCATCGCGGTCGCGCATGGTGGCACCATCAAGGCGGCCGTCGGCCTTGCGCTCGGCGGCTTGCCGGAGCAGGGACTCGCATTCGATATCGACAATTGCTCGGTGACGCGGCTCGATCATTTCGCAAGCCCCGAGCGCACGGTCTGGCGGTTGCCGATGGTGAACCAGCAGCCGTGGATCGCCGATGCTGCGCACGCAGCGATGCACCAGCCTGCGGGACCGGAAGTCAAGAAGCTTGCGTGAGCCGTTGTCCCGCCGCGCGCCTGCGGCGTAAGGTTCAAAGCCAAGTCAAATCATACTCTGGGAGAGAAACATGACCTTGTTCGACATGAAGGGGAAAGTTGCCGTCATCACCGGCTCGACCCGCGGCATCGGGCTCGCGATCGCCGAGCGCATGGCCGAGCACGGCGCCAAGGTGGTGATCTCCTCGCGCAAGGCCGACGTTTGCGAGCAGGTGGCCAATAGCATCAACGATAGATTCGGCAAGGGCACCGCGGTCGCGATCGCCGCCAACATCTCCTCAAAAGAGAATCTGCAAAACCTCGTCGACGAGAGCAACCGCGCTTTCGGCAAGATCGACGTGCTGGTCTGCAACGCGGCGTCGAACCCGTACTACGGTCCGCTCGCCGGCATCTCCGACGATCAGTTCAGAAAAATCCTCGACAACAATATCGTCGCCAACAATTGGCTGATCTCGATGGTGGTGCCGCAGATGATCGAGCGCAAGGACGGCTCGATCATCATCGTCTCGTCAATCGGCGGCCTCAAGGGCTCGACCATCCTCGGTGCCTACGCGATCTCGAAAGCCGCCGACATGCAGCTCGCGCGCAATCTCGCCTGCGAATACGGCAAGCACAATATCCGCGTGAACTGCATCGCGCCCGGCCTGATCAAGACCGATTTTGCGAAAGCGCTTTGGGACAATCCGGAGAATCTGAAAGCCTCGACCTCGCGCTCGCCTCTCTTGCGCATCGGCATGCCCGACGAGATCGCGGGCGCGGCGGTGTTCCTGGGCTCTGCGGCCGGCGACTTCATGACCGGGCAGACCATGGTGATCGACGGCGGCGCGACGATCAGTTGAAGCTTTGGCGTCATCCCGGGGCACGCGAAGCGTGAACCCGGGATCTCGAGATTCTCAAGGTGCGCAATTGCGCACCATAGTTCGATGCTTTGCATCGAACCCGGAATGACCCTTCGGGTCACTCCACCGCCGCGTAAACCAGATCCCGCACCAGCGTGCGCGTATAGTCGCGTTGGCCTGGGCCTTGGCTCATGAACACCGCGAACAGATCCTCCTTCGGATCGATCCAGAAGAACGTGCCCGCAATGCCGCTCCAGAAATACTGGCCTATGCTGCCGGGGAAGGGCGCAATGCCGGCCTCACGGCGCACGGCAAAGCCGAGACCGAAGCCGTGGCCGGGCGACAGCAGCGTGCCATTTGTTGCAACATGCGGCCCGAGATGATCGGACGCCATCAGCTCCAGCGTCTTGCGGCCGATGATCCTGTTGCCGTCGAGCGTGCCGCCGTTGCGCAGCATCAGGCAGAAGCGGGCATAATCCATCGTGGTCGAGACCAGCCCGCCGCCACCGGACTGCATCACCGGCTGCTCGAGCATGTTGAAGAGCGCGACCTTGTCGCCGGTCCAGGGATCGGCCGCGAACGGTTCGGCGAGGCGGCCGGCATTGGTCTCGGACGTCGCAAAGCCGGTCTCGGCCATCTGCAAGGGCGCGAGGACGCGTT
This sequence comes from Bradyrhizobium sp. 179, assembly GCF_023073535.1. NCBI lineage: Bacteria > Pseudomonadati > Pseudomonadota > Alphaproteobacteria > Hyphomicrobiales > Nitrobacteraceae > Bradyrhizobium > Bradyrhizobium sp. 179. The sequence continues at coordinate 3,320 of NZ_JADPJR010000154.1, forward strand.
CGGCAAGGTACGCGCCGAGCGATTTGCCGCTGACGACTTCGATGATGCGGCCGAGGATGTCGGTGGAGCGGCTGTAGTTGAACTCGTCGCCGGGATGGCAGATCAACGGAAAGCTCGCCACCAGCGCGGCGTGCTCGGCATTGGTGATCTTGCGGCTGCGGACGCGGGACTCCCGGTAGAGCTTGTGCACGGGGCCGTCGCCCTGGTGCTCGTAGGTGAGGCCCGAGGTGTGACGGAGCAGGTCCTGCACCGTCATCGGCCGCCTCGGCGGAACCAGGTCGAGCCGGCCGCCACTGACCACGCCGACCTTTTGCTCGGCGAACTCCGGAATGAACTTGGCGACCGCGTCACTGAGAAGGAGATGGCCGTCCTCGATTAGCGCCATGATAGCGACCGAGACAATCGGCTTGGTCATCGAGAAGATCCGGAAGATCGAATCGCGCGCCATCGGCGCCGCGCCCGTCGGGCTCTGCCGTCCCAGCGCCTCGAACCAGCCGATTTGGCCGCGGCGGGCCACCAGCACGGTGACGCCGGGAACGGTTCCCTTGTCGATCTCGCGCTTGAATGCGGCCGACATGGCCTGGAGGCGGGGACGCGACAGCCCGAGCGTCTCGGGGCGGGCTTCCGGCAGAGGCGGGGTCTGCGGCGCGATCGTGGCGTGTTGGGCGGCTGTGGCGGTCATGGGCGCTCCCGGTTGCTCTTGATTATCTGGAATGGACTGTGGCCCCAAGACCCCGGCACAAACAAGCGAAGCCGGCGCGGTTCACCCTTGCAAACCGGCCGTCCCCTGTGCTTGAAAGCGGCCCTGATCCTAAGGCGACGCAGGGTCTGTAGGAGTGTAGCTCAATTGGTAGAGCACCGGTCTCCAAAACCGGGGGTCGCAGGTTCGAGCCCTGCCACTCCTGCCAGCAAAATCAATTAGGCGGCTCGATCCGCTCGCTTGCCGCGCAAGCCGTCCCCATATCTTGACCTTTGGCCCCATCCGCAGTATTTACCCCGCACTCGCAGCCGGCCCGTTAGACGCGGATTTCCGGCGCGGCTTTGAAATCCCCGAACAATCGAGCCCGGTTTCCGGCTCATCCTTCAGACGAGGGCTGGGCCAAAGGCGGCTGTTCGGATCCCTTTGAAATCAGTAGCCGTCTTGCGACGGACGTTGGACATCAAACGATGGCAGTCAGCCCGTTCAAGTTCTTGCAGGAAGTGCGCTCGGAGACCGCCAAGGTCACCTGGCCGACCCGTCGTGAGACCACGATCACCACCATCATGGTGTTCGTCATGGTCGCCGTGGCCTCGGTCTTCTTCTTCGCCGCAGACCAGATCATCCGTTACCTCATCACCTTCCTTCTGGGCATCCACTGATGGCAACAGCAACCGCTCAAGTGTCCGACAAGCGCTGGTACATCGTCCACGCCTATTCGAACTTCGAGAAGAAGGTCGCCGAATCGATCCGCGAGCAGGCCAAGCAGCGCGGGCTCGAGGAGCTGTTCGAGCTGGTACTGGTGCCGACCGAGAAGGTCACGGAAGTGCGCCGCGGCCGCAAGATCGACGCCGAGCGCAAGTTCTTCCCCGGCTATGTGCTGGTGAAGATGAAGCTGACCGACGAGGCATTCCATCTGATCAAGAACACGCCGAAGGTGACGGGATTCCTCGGCGCCGAGAACAAGCCGATGCCGATCTCGGAAGCCGAGGCTATGCGCATCCTGCATCAGGTGCAGGAGGGCGTGGAACGGCCGAAGGCGTCGGTCTCGTTCGAAATCGGCGAGAACGTGCGCGTTGCCGACGGCCCGTTCGCCTCGTTCTCGGGTGTGGTCGAGGAAATCGACGAGGCGCGCTCGCGCGTGAAGGTCGCGGTGTCGATCTTCGGCCGCGCCACGCCGGTCGAACTGGAATTCGGTCAGGTCGAGAAGGTCTGACCGGGTAGGCGTGAGACTTCGGTCTTGCGCAGCAAGAGGCCGTGGGAGGGAGAGGGCGGTTGCCAGCCGCATCCGACCCAGACCACGAACCTGAAACCGCCGGCGGATATGCCGGCACAACAGGAGTGATACATGGCAAAGAAAGTGACCGGATACCTGAAGCTTCAGGTCCCGGCCGGTGCGGCGAATCCTTCGCCCCCGATCGGTCCCGCGCTCGGTCAGCGCGGTCTCAACATCATGGAGTTCTGCAAGGCGTTCAACGCGCAGACCCAGAAGGAAGAGAAGAACACCCCAATCCCGGTGGTCATTACCATCTATGCGGACCGTTCCTTCACTTTCGAGATGAAGACGCCGCCGATGTCCTACTTCCTCAAGCAGGCCGCCAAGATCCAGTCCGGCTCGAAGGCGCCGGGCCGTGACAAGGCGGGCAAGGTGACCAAGGCGCAGGTGCGCGAGATCGCCGAGAAGAAGATGAAGGACTTGAATTGCGACAGCATCGAATCGGCCATGAAGATGGTCGAGGGCTCCGCCCGTTCGATGGGTCTGGAAGTTGCGGGGTAAGCGGTCATGGCAATCGGAAAGCGTTTGAACAAAGCCCGCGAAGGTATTGACCGCGAAAAGCTTTACCCGCTCGCGGACGCCATCAAGATGGTCAAGGAACGCGCCAAGGCGAAGTTCGACGAGACCATCGAGGTCGCGATCAATCTCGGCGTCGATCCGCGTCACGCCGACCAGATGGTTCGCGGCGTCGTGACCCTGCCGAACGGCACCGGCCGTACGCTCCGCGTCGGCGTGTTCGCCCGTGGCGCCAAGGCCGACGAGGCCAAGGCGGCGGGTGCTGACGTCGTCGGCGCCGAGGACCTGGTCGAGAAGGTGCAGAACGGCTCGATCGATTTCGACCGCTGCATTGCAACCCCCGACATGATGCCGCTGGTCGGCCGCCTCGGTAAGGTGCTCGGCCCGCGCGGCCTGATGCCGAACCCGAAGATCGGCACGGTGACCATGGATGTCACCGGCGCGGTGAAGGGTGCCAAGGGTGGCTCGGTCGAGTTCCGTGTGGAGAAGGCCGGCATCCTGCAGGCCGGCGTCGGCAAGGCGTCGTTCTCCGAGGAGAAGCTGGTTGAGAACATCAAGGCCCTGGCAGACGCCGTCTCCAAGGCGAAGCCGGCCGGCTCCAAGGGCACCTACATCCAGCGCGTTGCGGTGTCCTCGACGATGGGCCCCGGCGTGAAGGTCGAGCCGGGCACCATCCTCGGCTAGGGCTTGCCTCGGCTGAGATTTGCAAAATCCATGAGGGGCGGAATTGGGCAACCGATTCCGCCCCTCGTCGTTTGTGACCGCGTTCACGGGAAACAAGAACAATGGCTGACAAGGTCCTGATCTACTCCCGCTTTCCCAAGACGATGATGGTGCGTTTCGCCGAGCGCTTCGAACTGCTCGACACTGGCGGCAAGCCCGCGCGCGAGGTGTTTTCGGCTGACGAGCTCGGCGGCATCCGCGCGGTACTGACGGCAGGCGGCACCCCGCTGGGAGCGGAGGCGATGGACCTGTTTCCCAAGCTCGGTGCGATTGTCGCACCGGCTATGACGGCGTCGACTTGGAGGCGGCCGCCGCGCGCAAGGTTGCGGTCGGCCACAGTCCGGGCGCCAACGCAGCTTCGGTCGCCGATATTGCGATGACCCTGATGCTGGCGACGACGCGGCGGATCCTGGTTGCCGACCAATATGTCCGCAGCGGCGATTGGGCGGCGTCAAAACCCTCGCCGATGATGCGGCCACAGACGGGCATGCCCGGCCGCCGCATCGGCGTCTACGGCATGGGTGAGATCGGCCGCAAGATCGCGGCGCGCTGCGCCGCTTTCGAGAGCGAAGTCGGCTATTTCAGCCGCACCAAATACGATTTGCCATATCAATATTTCCCGTCACTGGAAGAACTCGCCGACTGGTGCAGCGTGCTGATGATTGCGGTCCGGGCCGGAGCCGAGACCCAGCACGTCGTCAGCGCCGACATCCTGAGGCGCCTTGGCGCGGACGGGTATGTCGTCAATATCTCCCGCGGCTCGGTCATCGACGAGAAGGCCCTGGTCGCGGCGCTGACGGACAAGACCATCGCCGGCGCCGGCCTCGACGTCTATGAGAGGGAACCGCACGCGCCCGACGCGCTGACCGCGCTGCCCAATGTGGTGCTCGCCCCTCATCTCGGCGGCCATACCCTCGAATCGCACGTCGCCATGCAGAATTGCGTGCTGGCCAACCTGACCGCATTTTTCGATGGCAGGCCGCTGCCCTATGAGGTCAAAAAGGCCTGAAGCGATCCTTCTCTGCCCTAATTGGTCAAACGCTTGCGGCAACGGATTGGAACTGGTGCGAATTTTGCTCTTGGCAAGCCGGCTCCGAGCGGTTAAAGAGCCGCTTCCGGACGTGCCGACCTCGGCTGGCGCGTTCGTGCTCGCATTCCGAAAACCCGACACGACAGGAGATCATTCCTTTCCAGGACGTCCGTAAGGATTTTCCGGACAAGGAAAGAGAGCCCGTCATTTGGTGGAATGCGGACAGAGGTCGGACGGTTCGCCGGCTGACCTTGTCCTGTCCAAGACTGCAGGCGCCCGCGGGGAATTTCGATTTCTCAACGGCTTAATCGCATGGCCTGCATAGACGGGTGAAGACCGGATTTCACTTCGCGCCCCAGCTTCAAACTGGTTTCGCGAAACGGGGTCTGGTTCGGACCTCGACACGCCGTGGGCCTCATGGGCTCCCGGAGGGCAGGCTTTGAATTGTCGTCTTGCCCGGCGTGTCCGATGGGTTTGGCCCGGAGGTTCAGGTTTGGGCGGGAGGATGGGTGCAACCCGGCGGTCCCGCTTCTCGCGATGACCGCCAACCGGAGAGAGCTTGCTGTGGAACGAGCGGCAAAAAAGGAAGCGGTCGAACAGCTCAACGAGGTCTTCAAGACCACGAGCGTCGCGATCGTTGCTCAATATTCCGGCCTCACCGTTGCCCAGATGCAGAAGCTGCGCACGCAGATGAAGCAGGCTGGCGCCTCGGTGAAGGTCTCGAAGAACCGTCTCGCCAAAATTGCTCTTGAAGGCACTGACGTCGTTGCCATCGGCCCCATGCTGAAGGGGCCGACCGTGATCGCGACTTCCAACGATCCGGTAGCGGCGCCAAAGGTCGCCATCGAATTCGCCAAGGCGAACGAAAAGTTCGTCATCGTCGGCGGCTCGATGGGCAAGACCGTCCTGAATGTCGACGGGGTGAAGGCGCTTGCCTCGCTGCCGTCGCTTGACGAACTGCGCGGCAAGATCGTCGGCCTCATCGTGGCCCCGGCGACCAAGCTCGCTCAGCTCGCCAACGCGCCCGCGGGCAAGCTCGCGCGCGTCATCCAGGCTCATGCCTCAAAGGGCGAAGCGGCCTGACGCCCTTCGCAAAACTCAAACCCGAACCAGACTTACACGTAAGGAAACTGAACAATGGCTGACTTGCAGAAGATCGTTGACGACCTCTCGAGCCTCACCGTGCTCGAAGCTGCCGAACTCGCGAAGCTCCTCGAGGAGAAGTGGGGTGTTTCGGCTGCCGCGGCTGTCGCCGTGGCCGGCCCGGCCGCTGGCGCCGCCGCTGCCGCTCCGGCGGAAGAGAAGACCGAGTTCACGGTCGTTCTCGCCAGCGCTGGCGACAAGAAGATCGAGGTCATCAAGGAAGTCCGCGCCATCACCGGTCTCGGCCTGAAGGAAGCAAAGGACCTCGTCGAGGGTGCTCCCAAGCCGCTGAAGGAAGGCGTGAACAAGGAAGAAGCCGAGAAGATCAAGGCGCAGATCGAGAAGGCTGGCGCCAAGGTCGAGCTCAAGTAAGCGCAGCTTGCTGGTGAGGTCCCGGGCGAGCATCAGCGCGACCCGGGGTCTTGGTCCGCTCCTCATCGAAGGGGTGAGCCGGATGCAAAAGGCGTGCGACGGAACGTCCCGACGCAGGCCGAACACGAAAAAGTGTGGGGATTTGAGGGTTTACCCCTCGAATCTCCACTATTGTCGCCCCATATCGGGTCGGCAGCACGAAAGCGCGGTGGGCAGGGATGCCGGATTTCCCTGTAAGCCGTTGGGAGAGCAGGCTATTTCGGGCTTTTGCAGTCCGTGAAGACGATCGTTGTGACGGGCGGGCGCGCTTCTGCGCCCCGCGCGTCGTTTTGCGTTTTGAAGGTCTGAAGAACAGATTCAGGACATTCCCGCCTGAACTGAGCTTCTGGCCCCCAAGACGGGTTCGAAAAAATTCAACCCGGGAGCGGCGGCAGCCGCGTTCCGGACGGCGCGCCCAAGCGGGCGACGAAATGAGAGGCCACGATGGCGCAGCAGACATTCACCGGTCGCAAACGCGTTCGCAAGTTCTTCGGACACATCAAGGAAGTCGCCGAGATGCCGAACCTCATCGAGGTTCAGAAGGCGTCGTATGACCAGTTCCTGATGGTCGACGAACCGCCGGGCGGCCGTCTTGACGAGGGTCTGCAGGCGGTGTTCCGCTCGGTGTTTCCGATCTCCGACTTCTCGGGCACCTCGATGCTGGAATTCGTCCGCTACGAGTTCGAGCAGCCGAAATACGACGTCGACGAGTGCCGCCAGCGCGGCATGACCTTCGCGGCTCCGCTCAAGGTAACGCTGCGCCTCATCGTATTCGATATCGACGAGGAAACCGGCGCGAAGTCGGTGAAGGACATCAAGGAGCAGGACGTCTACATGGGCGACATCCCGCTCATGACGATGAACGGCACCTTCATCGTCAACGGCACCGAGCGCGTCATTGTCTCGCAGATGCACCGTTCGCCCGGCGTGTTCTTCGACCACGACAAGGGCAAGACCCATTCCTCGGGCAAGCTGCTGTTCGCCGCCCGCGTGATCCCGTACCGCGGCTCCTGGCTCGACATCGAGTTCGACGCCAAGGACATCGTCTATGCGCGTATCGACCGTCGCCGCAAGATTCCGGTGACGTCGCTGATGTTCGCGCTCGGCCTCGACGGCGAGGCGATCCTGTCCACGTTCTACAAGAAGATCCTCTACAAGCGGACCAAGGAAGGCTGGCGCGTTCCGTTCGACGCCAATCGCTTCCGCGGCTACTCGACCGTCAACGATCTGATCGACGCCGATACCGGCAAGGTCGTGCTCGAGGCCGGCAAGAAGCTCACCGTCCGTGCCGCCCGCCAGCTCCAAGAGAAGGGGCTGAAGGCGCTGCGCATGGCCGATGAGGAACTGGTCGGCAACTACGTCGCCGAAGACCTCGTCAATCCGAAGACGGGCGAGATCCACGCTGAAGCCGGCGAGGAAATCACCGACAAGCTGATGAAGGCGCTCAACGAGCAGGGCTACAAGGAGCTGCCGCTGCTCGACATCGACCACGTCAATGTCGGCCCCTACATTCGCAACACGCTCTCGGCCGACAAGAACATGACGCGTGAGGACGCGCTGTTCGACATCTACCGTGTCATGCGTCCGGGCGAGCCGCCGACGCTGGAATCGGCGCAGGCCATGTTCCAGTCGCTGTTCTTCGACGCCGAGCGCTACGACCTCTCCGCGGTCGGCCGCGTCAAGATGAACATGCGCCTCGACCTCGATGCGCCCGATACTCAGCGTACCCTGCGCAAGGAAGACATCCTCTCCGTCATCAAGACGCTGGTGGATTTGCGCGACGGCAAGGGCGAGATCGACGACATCGACCATCTCGGCAACCGCCGCGTGCGTTCGGTCGGCGAGCTCATGGAGAACCAGTACCGCATCGGCCTCCTGCGCATGGAGCGCGCGATCAAGGAGCGCATGTCCTCGGTCGACATCGACACGGTGATGCCGCAGGACCTGATCAACGCCAAGCCGGCGGCCGCCGCCGTGCGCGAGTTCTTCGGCTCCTCGCAGCTCTCGCAGTTCATGGACCAGACTAACCCGCTCAGCGAGATCACCCACAAGCGACGCCTGTCGGCGCTCGGACCGGGCGGTCTGACCCGCGAGCGTGCCGGCTTCGAGGTGCGCGACGTGCATCCGACGCATTACGGCCGCATCTGCCCGATCGAGACGCCGGAAGGCCCGAACATCGGCCTGATCAACTCGCTCGCGACCTTCGCGCGCGTGAACAAGTATGGCTTCGTCGAGACGCCGTACCGCAAGGTCAAGGACGGCCGAGTCACCGACGAGGTCGTGTACCTCTCGGCGATGGAGGAGGGCCGCTATACGGTCGCGCAGGCCAACGTGCCGCTCGACCCGAAGGGCCGCTTCACCGAAGACCTCGTGGTCTGCCGTCACGCCGGCGAAGTCTTGCCAGTGACGCCCGACAAGGTCGACTACATGGATGTGTCGCCGAAGCAGCTCGTTTCGGTGGCCGCGGCGCTGATCCCGTTCCTCGAGAACGACGACGCCAACCGCGCGCTGATGGGCTCGAACATGCAGCGCCAGGCGGTGCCGCTGGTTCGCGCCGAGGCGCCGTTCGTCGGCACCGGCATGGAAGGCGTGGTTGCGCGTGACTCGGGTGCCGCGATCGCGGCGCGCCGTTCGGGCGTGATCGACCAGATCGACGCGACCCGCGTCGTCATCCGCGCCACCGAAGATCTCGATCCGACCAAGTCGGGCGTCGATATCTACCGGCTGATGAAGTATCAGCGCTCCAACCAGTCGACCTGCATCAACCAGCGCCCGCTGGTGAAGGTCGGCGACGTCGTCAAGAAGGGCGACATCATCGCCGACGGTCCCTCGACCGATCTCGGCGAGCTCGCTCTGGGGCGCAACGTGCTGGTCGCGTTCATGCCATGGAACGGATACAACTTCGAAGACTCGATCCTGCTCTCCGAACGGATCGTGAAGGAAGACGTCTTCACCTCGATCCACATCGAGGAGTTCGAGGTGATGGCCCGCGACACCAAGCTCGGGCCCGAGGAAATCACCCGCGACATTCCGAACGTCTCGGAAGAAGCGCTGAAGAACCTCGACGAAGCCGGTATCGTCTACATTGGTGCGGAAGTGCGCGCCGGCGACATCCTGGTGGGCAAGATCACGCCGAAGGGTGAAAGCCCGATGACGCCGGAAGAGAAGCTCCTGCGCGCCATCTTCGGCGAGAAGGCTTCCGACGTTCGCGACACCTCGCTGCGCGTTCCTCCGGGCGTGCAGGGCACGATCGTCGAAGTGCGCGTGTTCAACCGTCACGGCGTCGACAAGGACGAGCGTGCGCTGGCGATCGAGCGGGAAGAGATCGAGCGTCTGGCCAAGGACCGCGACGACGAGCAGGCGATCCTCGACCGCAACGTCTACAACCGTCTTGCCGAGCTGCTCGAAGGGCGGCAGGGCATCGCCGGTCCGAAGGGCTTCAAGAAGGACACCAAGATCACCCGTGCGGTGCTCGAGGAGTACCCGAAGTCGCAGTGGTGGCTGTTCGCTTCGCCGAACGACAAGCTGATGGCCGAGATCGAGGCCATGCGGAAGCAGTACGACGAGTCGAAGAAGGGGCTGGAACAGCGCTTCCTCGACAAGGTCGAGAAGCTTCAGCGCGGCGACGAATTGCCGCCCGGCGTGATGAAGATGGTCAAGGTGTTCGTCGCGGTGAAGCGCAAGATCCAGCCCGGCGACAAGATGGCCGGTCGCCACGGCAACAAGGGCGTGGTGTCCAAGATCGTGCCGATCGAGGACATGCCGTTCCTCGAAGACGGCACGCATGCCGACATCGTGCTCAATCCGCTGGGCGTGCCCTCGCGCATGAACGTCGGACAGATTCTCGAGACCCATCTCGGCTGGGCCTGTGCCGGCCTCGGCAAGCGGATCGGCCAGACGGTCGATGCTTACCTGTCGAAGCAGGACATCAAGCCGCTGAAGGAAACCTTGAAGAAGGTCTATGGCGAGGACGAGACGATCAAGTCGCTCAACGACAGCGAACTGATCGAGCTCGGCCACAATCTGAGCCGCGGCGTGCCGATTGCGACGCCGGTGTTCGACGGCGCCAAGGAAGCCGACATCGAGGAGATGCTGAAGCTCGCCGGTCTCGACGCTTCGGGGCAGTCGACCGTCTATGACGGCCGTACCGGCGATCCGTTCGATCGCAAGGTGACGGTCGGCTACATCTACATGCTCAAGCTGCACCATCTCGTCGACGACAAGATCCACGCGCGTTCGATCGGTCCGTACTCGCTCGTCACCCAGCAGCCACTGGGCGGCAAGGCGCAGTTCGGCGGCCAGCGCTTCGGCGAAATGGAGGTGTGGGCGCTCGAGGCTTACGGCGCGGCGTACACGCTCCAGGAGATGCTGACGGTGAAGTCGGACGACGTCGCCGGCCGCACCAAAGTGTACGAGGCGATCGTGCGCGGCGACGACACGTTCGAGGCCGGTATTCCGGAATCGTTCAACGTGCTGGTCAAGGAAATGCGCTCGCTCGGCCTCAACGTCGACCTGCACAACTCCAAGATGGGACCGGCGCCGACGTCGGAAGCGGCCGAGTAATTCGACCTGTCGTGCCCGGCCTTCGCGGCCGGGCATTGGCGCCCCGCCTGAGGCCTTGAGGGCAGGGCGCCCCGCTAAGTGATTTTCGAATTTGCGGCCGGAGGCGACCGGCACGCGAGGAGAAGACGATGAACCAAGAAATTATGAATCTCTTCAACCCGACGACGCCGGCTCAGGTCTTCGACCAGATCCGGATCTCGATCGCGTCTCCAGAGAAGATTCTGTCCTGGTCCTACGGCGAGATCAAGAAGCCGGAGACCATTAACTACCGTACCTTCAAGCCCGAGCGCGATGGCCTGTTCTGCGCCCGCATCTTCGGGCCGATCAAGGATTACGAGTGCTTGTGCGGCAAGTACAAGCGCATGAAGTACAAGGGCATCATCTGCGAGAAGTGCTCGGTCGAGGTGACGCTGTCGCGCGTCCGGCGCGAGCGCATGGGCCATATCGAGCTCGCAGCCCCCGTCGCCCATATCTGGTTCCTGAAGTCGCTGCCCTCGCGCATCGGCCTCCTGCTGGACATGACGCTGAAGGATCTCGAGCGGATCCTCTACTTCGAATATTACGTCGTGCTGGAGCCGGGCCTCACCGCGCTGAAGGACCGTCAGCTCTTGTCGGAAGACGAGTATCTGAAGGCGCAGGACGAGTACGGCCAGGATTCCTTCACCGCCATGATCGGCGCGGAAGCGATCCGCGAGCTGCTCAAGGGCATGGACCTCGAGAAGCTCGAGGCCTCGTTGCGCCTCGAGATGCAGGAGACCGACTCCGACATCAAGCACAAGAAGCTCGCCAAGCGCCTGAAGATCGTGGAAGCGTTCCGCCATTCCGGCAACAAGCCGGAATGGATGATCATGACCGTGGTCCCGGTGATCCCGCCTGACCTGCGTCCGCTGGTGCCGCTGGACGGCGGCCGCTTTGCGACCTCGGACCTCAACGACCTCTACCGCCGCGTCATCAACCGCAACAACCGCTTGAAGCGGCTGATGGAGCTGCGCGCGCCCGACATCATCATCCGCAACGAGAAGCGCATGCTTCAGGAAGCGGTCGATGCGCTGTTCGACAACGGCCGCCGCGGCCGCGTCATCACCGGCGCCAACAAGCGCCCGCTGAAGTCGCTCGCCGACATGCTCAAGGGCAAGCAGGGTCGCTTCCGTCAGAACCTGCTCGGCAAGCGCGTCGACTATTCGGGTCGTTCGGTGATCGTGGTCGGTCCCGAGCTGCGTCTGCATCAGTGCGGCCTGCCGAAGAAGATGGCGCTCGAGCTCTTCAAGCCGTTCATCTATTCGCGGCTTGACGCCAAGGGTTTGTCCACCACCGTGAAACAGGCCAAGAAGCTGGTCGAGAAGGAGCGGCCCGAGGTCTGGGACATCCTGGACGAGGTGATCCGCGAGCATCCGGTGCTGCTCAACCGCGCACCGACGCTGCACCGCCTCGGCATCCAGGCGTTCGAGCCCGTGCTGATCGAGGGCAAGGCGATCCAGTTGCACCCGCTGGTCTGCTCCGCGTTCAACGCCGACTTCGACGGCGACCAGATGGCCGTGCACGTTCCGCTGTCGCTCGAAGCGCAGCTGGAAGCGCGCGTGCTGATGATGTCGACCAACAACATCCTGCATCCGGCGAACGGTCAGCCGATCATCGTGCCGTCGCAGGACATCGTGCTGGGTCTGTACTACGTCTCGATCATGCGCGAAGGCCTGCCCGGCGAGGGCAAGGTCTTCGGCGACATGGCCGAGCTCGAGCACGCGCTACACGCGAAGGTCATCCACCTCCACACCAAGATCAAGTACCGGTGGGAAGGCATGGACGAGACCGGCAAGGTCTCCAGGCGCTGGATCGAGACCACCGCCGGCCGCGTGATGCTGGGCAATCTGCTGCCGAAGAATCCGCGGATCTCGTACGAGATCATCAACAAGCTGATGACCAAGCGCGAGATCTCGGGCGTGATCGACCAGGTCTACCGTCATTGCGGCCAGAAGGAGACGGTGATCTTCTGCGACCGCATCATGGCGCTCGGCTTCTACAACGCGTTCAAGGCCGGCATCTCGTTCGGCAAGGACGACATGGTCGTGCCGCACGGCAAGTGGAAGATCGTCGATACCACTCGTACGCTGGCGAAGGATTTCGAGCAGCAGTACAACGACGGCCTGATCACTCATGGCGAGAAGTACAACAAGGTCGTCGACGCCTGGTCGAAGGCCACGGAAGAAATCGCCAAGGCGATGATGAAGGAGATCTCCGCCACCAAAAAGACGGCGAGCGGAGCCGACGCCGACATCAACTCGATCTACATGATGGCTCACTCCGGTGCCCGCGGTTCGCCGGCCCAGATGCGCCAGCTCGCCGGCATGCGCGGCCTGATGGCCAAGCCGTCGGGTGAGATCATCGAGACGCCGATCATCTCGAACTTCAAGGAAGGCCTCTCGGTGCTCGAGTACTTCAACTCGACCCACGGCGCCCGCAAGGGCCTCGCGGACACCGCGTTGAAGACCGCGAACTCCGGCTACCTGACCCGTCGTCTGGTCGACGTGGCGCAGGACTGCATCATCACGCAGAGCGACTGCGGCACCAAGCTCGGCATCAAGATGCGTGCCATCGTCGATGCCGGCACCGTGGTCGCATCGCTCGGTTCGCGCATCCTCGGACGCACGGCCTGCGAAGACGTGCGTGACAGCTCGGGCAAGGTGATCATCAAGCGCGACACGCTGATGGAAGAGAGCCATCTGGATGCCATCCAGCAGGGTGGCGTGCAGGAGGTGAAGATCCGCTCGGCACTGACCTGCGAGCTCGTCAACGGCATCTGCGGCAAGTGCTACGGCCGCGACCTCGCCCGCGGCACGCCGGTCAACCACGGCGAAGCGGTCGGCGTCATCGCGGCGCAGTCCATCGGCGAGCCGGGCACCCAGCTCACCATGCGCACCTTCCACATTGGCGGTGCGGCGCAGCTCAACGAGCAGTCCTTCGTCGAAGCCAACTTCGACGGCAAGATCGTGATCAGGAACAAGGCCATCGCCCGCAACAGCGAAGGTCACCTGATCGCCATGGTGCGCAACATGGTGGTGGCGATCGTCGATGCCGACGGTACCGAGCGTGCGACGCACCGTATCCAGTACGGCTCGCGCCTGCACGTCGACGAGGGCGACAACGTCAAGCGCGGCCAGCGCATCGTCGAGTGGGATCCCTATACCCGTCCGCTCCTCACCGAGGTCGAGGGCACCATCGGCTTCGAGGATCTGGTCGAAGGGCAGTCGATCTCGGAAACGCTGGACGAGGCCACCGGCATCGCCAAGCGCGTGGTCATCGACTGGCGTTCGACCCGCGGCGGTTCGGACCTGCGTCCGGCCATCGTGGTCAAGGGTAAGGACGGCAAGGTGCTCAAGCTCGCCCGTGGCGGCGATGCCCGCTACATGCTGTCGGTCGACGCCATTCTCTCGGTCGACATCGGAGCCAAGGTCCAGCCGGGCGACATCCTCGCCCGTATCTCGACCGAAAGCGCCAAGACGCGCGACATCACCGGCGGTCTGCCGCGGGTGGCGGAGCTGTTCGAGGCACGGCGTCCGAAGGATGCGGCGATCATCGCCGAGATCGCGGGCACCATCCGGTTCGGCCGCGACTACAAGAACAAGCGTCGCATCTCGATCGAGCCGATGGACAAGACCGAGGAGCCGCGCGAGTACCTGATCCCCAAGGGCAAGCACATCCACCTTCAGGACGGCGACGTCGTCGAAAAGGGTGACTTCATTGTGGAAGGCAACCCGGCGCCGCACGACATCCTGGCGATCAAGGGCATCGAGGAACTCGCGGCCTATCTGGTCAACGAGATCCAGGAGGTCTACCGGCTTCAGGGCGTGCTCATCAACGACAAGCACATCGAGGTGATTGTTCGTCAGATGCTCCAGAAGGTGGAAGTCACCGATCAGGGCGACACGGACATGATCTCGGGCGAGCAGGTCGACAAGATCGAGTTCGACGCGCTGAACGAGAAGGCCAGGGAAGAGGGCAAGAAGCCCGCCACGGGAACGCCGGTTCTGCTCGGCATCACCAAGGCGAGCCTCCAGACCCGCTCGTTCTTCTCGGCGGCCTCGTTCCAGGAGACCACCCGCGTCCTCACGGAAGCGGCGGTCAACGGCAAGATCGATCCGCTCGAGGGTCTCAAGGAGAACGTCATCGTCGGCCGGCTGATCCCGGCAGGCACCGGCGCCTCCATGGCCAAGATCCGCGAAGTCGCCATGAAGCGCGACAAGCTGATCCTCGACGAGCGCGAGAAGCAGGCGGCCGTCGTGTCGCCCGCCCCGGAAGCGGAGCCGATGGCGCTGCCGCCGGCGGAATGATGCTTCATCCGTAGGAATACCGAGGACAATGAAAAGGCCGGCTTTTGCCGGCCTTTTTGCTGCTTTCCATGTTTATTGCGATGCGGGATCAGCCCTTGTTCATCTTTCCTTCAGCCGCAAAAGCGCTTCTGCTAGGAGAGCTTAGGCCGGTGGTCCCGTGTCGGGGGCAGGGCCGGAGACCACGGAACTCACATGCTTGATCTTGCAATCGTAGGCGGCGGCCCCGGCGGGCTGATGAGCGCTTGGTATCTGAAGCGCAAGCTCGGCGACCTCTGCCGCGTCACCATCTTCGAGGCATCCGATCGGCTCGGCGGCAAGATCGTCACGCGCAAATTCGATTCTGCGCCCGCGATGTACGAGGCCGGCGTAGCCGAGATCTACGACTACTCGATGACCGGCCCCGATCCGCTGCGCGAACTGATCCAGCATTTCGGGCTTCAGACCATTCCGATGGATGCCGAGCAGGTCCAGTTCGGCGGCGAGCTCCTCAACGACGTCGCGGGCATGCGCCGTAAATACGGCGCCAAGACCGCGGCCGCGATCGAGGCATTCCGCAAGCGCTGTACCGAGGTCATGTCGCCGATCGAATATTACGAGGGCGTCGGCGCGCACGACAACGAGAACCCCTGGGCCTACAAGACCGCCGAGCAGGTGCTCGACGAGGAGGTCGAGGACGAGACAGCAAAGCGTTTCTTCAAGGTCATGGCGCGCTCGGACATTGCGACCGAGAGCCACAACACCAACGGCCTCAATGCGCTCAAGAACTATCTGATGGACGTCGACGGCTATATCGGCCTCTATTCCATCCAGAACGGCAACGAGCAACTGATCGAGTGCCTGCAGTCGGAAGTCAATGCCGACATCCAGCTCAATCACCGGGTGCTCACCGTCGGCAAGGCGCCGACCGGTCGCTACCAGCTCAAGATGATGAACGGCAGGGGGCCCGAGACGCGCGATTTCGATCTCGTGCTGATGTGCCTGCCGCATTCCTGGCTCGCCACCGTCGGCTGGGAAGGCGAGCAGCTGCGCAAGTCGATGGTCAAGCACGTCTCATACTTCGACCGCCCCGCGCATTACCTGCGCGTCTCGATCCTATTCGACGAGCCGTTCTGGGGCGAGAAGATTTCCGGCGCCTGGTTCATGTCGGAGGCCTTCGGCGGCTGCTGCGTCTACAATGAGGGCGCGCGGCACGACGTCGGCAAGCATGGCGTCTTGAACTGGCTCATTGCCGGCTCTGACGCGCTGGCCTTTGCCAATCTGTCGGACCAGGAGCTGATCGACGCGGCGCTGAAATCGCTGCCGGCATTCCTCGGCAACGCGCGTTCGCATTTCATGGAAGGCAAGATCCACCGCTGGCTGTCGTCGGTGAACGCGCTGCCGGGCGGTCTGCCGGTGCGCGACGTGATGACCAATCACCGGCCCGAGCCGAAGGAGCATCCCGGTATCGTCGTGGTCGGCGACTATCTGTTCGACTCGACGTTGAACGGTCTGCTCGACTCCTCGGATGCGGCGACCGACATCATCCTGACGGAGATGATGCGGCTGCGCCGCGAGCGCGCGCAGGAGGACAAGCCGCGCTCCGACAAGATCGACCGCAATTATTTCGAGAACTATCGCGGCCTCGGTCCCTATCACGAGGCGTGGCGCCACTTCACCGATCCCGATTATCTCACCAAGCTGGTCGGCATCGTCTGGGGCGAGGCGAGGGGCGCCAAGCTGCTGGTCGCGGGCTCCGCCAGCGGCGAACTGGTCGGTGCACTGCGCGATCGCGGCATCGATGCATGGGGAATCGAGAACAACCGCGCCATTCATGCCAAGACGCCGAAGGCACTGAAGAAGTACAACAAGCTCGGCTCGATCACAGACATGCCGTTCAAGGACGGTGCGTTCGACTTCGTGTTCGAGACCAGCCTCTGCCACGTTTCCCCGAAACAGGTGGCCCGCGCGATCCGCGAGCTGAATCGTGTGGTCAAGACCGGCGTCGTGTTCGGCTCGATCACCTCGGACATGGCGCCGGCACTGATCGACCGCTACGACCTGCTGCGCGGGGTCAAGAAGCTCGGCACCTGGTGGGAATGGTCCGAACTGTTCTTCGGCAACGGCTTCGATCTGTCGATGCACCGCAAGGACTGCACCGATGCGCTCTGGGAGGCCACGCTCGCCGCCAACAAGGGGCCAGGCCAGTGGTATGCCGACGCTGACAGCTTGCGCTATTCCTTCTTCGACAAGGTCGAGGACGAGGACGACGACTAGCAAGCCGCGACCCCCCGGATCTGCCAATTGTTTTGCCGAATTCATCTTGATCGCATAGAATCGGTGCAATAGCGGTTGCCGCTATTCCTGCTTTCTCTGCGGTCATGCCGGCCGTCAGCATCGGTTGGTTTCATGGCGTCCAAGCCCCTCTCGCCCGACAAACAGAAGCCCGCCGCGGAAGAGGCGGCCGAGCGCGACGGCAAGCTCGCCTCCAGCGCCAAGCCGGACCTCGAGGACCATGAGGATGACGAAGGCAAGGGGAAGGATGAGCTGGAGCTCGATGAGGACGATGAGGACGAGGATCTCGTCGTCTTTACTGCGCGCGAGGCTGCCGGGGCGCTCGCCACCATTGTCGGGTTCGTCAGGCCCTATCTGACCAACTACAAGCGGATGCTGTCATTCGTGGCGTTCGGCGTCTTGGTCGAGACGCTGTTCAACGTCATCATGCCGCTCAGCCTGAAGTACCTCATCGACGACGCGCTTGGCGAGGAGGACTTCCAGGCCCTCTACAAGATCCTCGGCGTGCTCGCGGTCGCCGGCATCTTCACCTCGATCGTCGCGGTCTGGTACGAGCGCTGGGACGCGCGGCTCGCTGCCTGCATCATTTCCGACGTGCGCAAACGCCTGTTCGAGCACGTCCAGGATCTGCCGGCGGCCTATTTCGGCCGCACCCGGCGCGGCGAGATCCTGTCGCGCTTTTCCGTCGATCTCTCGGCCTTCGAAGGTTCGGTCAAGACCTTTGCCAATAGCGCAGCGCTGCCGTTCCTGGAGCTGATCGCCGGCATCATCCTGATGGTGTTCCTGAACTGGCAGCTCGCGGCGGTCGCGCTGCTGGTGTTCCCGATCACGCTGATCGGCCCGCGCATCCTCACTCCGAAGGCAGTGCAGGCCAATTACGAGCAGAAGCTCAACGAGAGTGCGCTGCTCGGCATGGTGCAGGAGAACGTGGCGGCCCAGGCCGTGATCAAGGCGTTCAGCCTGCAGCGCAAGATGTTCGGCTTCTTCACCTTCCGCAACGATGAGACGCGCAACAAGATCGCCTCCGCCGCGTTCCTGTCGACCATGGTGGAGCGGACGGTCACCATCTCGGTGCTGCTCCTGCACCTGGTCGTGCTCGCGATCGGCGCATATCTGGCGACCAAGGGCCAGATCACCATCGGCACCTTCGTCACCTTCGAGAGCGCGTTCTGGGAGGTCTCCTACAACATCGCCCATGTGATGCATTTCATCCCGGTGTCGATCTCCTCGGCCGCCGCGATCCGGCACATCCAGGAATTGCTGGACGAACCGACGCGCGGCGCCGATCGCCCTGGCGCGCCCGACCTGCCACGCATCACCCACGACATCACCTTCGACCGTGTGACGTTCCAATACGAAGGCAGCCAGACGCCGGTGCTGGACAATCTCAGCCTTAAGCTCAATGCCGGCAGGCGCATTGCCATTGTCGGTCCCTCCGGCTCCGGCAAGAGCACGCTGCTCAATCTGATCCTGCGGCTCTACGTGCCCGACGAAGGCCGCCTCACCATCGACGGCGTCGACGTCCGCAAGGTGACGCTGGATTCGCTGCGCCGGAGCATGGCGGTGGTGTTTCAGGAGAACATGCTGTTCAACATGTCGATCCGCGAGAACATCCGGCTCGGCAAGGAGGGTGCGACCGATGAAGAGGTGGAGGAGGCGGCCAAAAAGGCCGAGATCCACCGCTACATCATGGGCCTGCCGCAGCGATACGACACCCCGGTGGGCGAGCGCGGCGATACGCTTTCGGGCGGACAGCGCCAGCGCATCGCGATCGCGCGCGCGATCATCCGCAATCCGTCGGTGCTGCTGCTGGACGAAGCCACCTCGGCGCTCGACCAGACCACGGAAGCCGCGATCAACCGCACGCTGCTGAAGGTCGCCAAGGGCCGCACCATGATCTGGTCGACCCACCGCCTGACCTCAGTGGTCGAGATGGACGAGATCATCGTGATATCAGGGGGCAAGGCGATTGAGCGCGGCTCCCATGCCGAGCTGCTCGCCAGCAACGGCACCTATCGCAAGCTGTGGAACGACCAGGTCCACCAGCCCCATGGCGCGGTGGCTCACGCTGACGACGGCAGCGACGATGATGACGAGGATGAAGACCTCGATGATGATGAGGACGACGAGGAGGAGTGACCGGGATCGTTCGGCTGCAAAGCAACCGCCGTGCGCGATCCATGTCTCCTCGCCCAGAACGCGGACCCCGGCACCGAGTCGCTGATTCCCTGATACGTGGCGTTCGGCCGACGCGAAGCCGCAGATTTTCGGCCCTTGGATTGGGCGCGCCGGCCCATCGGGGATCGACCAACGCTAAAGCGTTAGCCGATCAGGTTGCAAGTATCCCGCGGCAGTGAAGTAGTTTGAGGATTCTGCGGGC
Organism: Bradyrhizobium sp. 179; assembly: GCF_023073535.1. Taxonomy (NCBI): domain Bacteria; kingdom Pseudomonadati; phylum Pseudomonadota; class Alphaproteobacteria; order Hyphomicrobiales; family Nitrobacteraceae; genus Bradyrhizobium; species Bradyrhizobium sp. 179. The sequence continues at coordinate 22,655 of NZ_JADPJR010000154.1, forward strand.
GTGTAAGTGTCGATGATGCGCCCGACGGCATCCCAGAGACCGCCAACAGTGCGTTCGGCGGCCTTTCGCAGATTTGCTTTGAGCTTTGCGAA
>NZ_JADPJR010000050.1:0-20818 GCF_023073535.1 Bradyrhizobium sp. 179
ATCAGCATCCCCCACCACCTGCTTCGTTCCAAAGCAGGCAGCGCAACAGACCAATCTGTAGGGGGTCAATTTTGGACGCCGATCCCCCTGCTTAGGGGGTCAATATTGCAGGCCGAATGACAAGCAGGATCGCATAGACCGCTAGGTTCAGTAACAGATCCTGCTTTGGAGAGAGAGGGTAATTCATCAGATGCTGGGCACCGAGCGCGAGTGCAGCCAGTCCGATCAGCTGAAAGATTGCGGTGAAAACGCCGAGGACTAGGCCAGCAAGCAGGCCGCCCAGCGTGGAAACTACATGCACGGCCCCGTTTCCCTTCTTTTGCCTTCTCAGCTAGTCTAAAATCACTGAAGTTTCAGTGCATTGCTACTTCATTTCGCTCTCGAATGACCCTGTCCGCTGAGGGGACGCCGCTGAAACATGTTATCGAGGAAACAGTCGCACTATGACGAGGGCACACGCTGCGACCCAACGTCCGTTCAGGGCCAGAACCAGCCGTTTAATAGCGAGGACCGCCGTTGATAGCGTCTCGGCGCTCTGACGTGATCGAGAGTCATCGGCGAAGCTCAGGCGTTGGCCGCCGAATGACTTGCTTTGCGCGACGGCCAATCGATCTGGTATGTCGGAAGACCCATACGCGGTGAGCAGGATCACAACCATTGTGGTCGCGAAGTAACCAGCCTCAAAAAAGACGATACAAGCGATCCACGCGACGAAGAACACGACCTGCCAGAGCAAGGCGAACCCGAGATAAGTTTTGCCGGTTGGGATGCCTTTGCTCATACTGACCACTTATGCATCCTTGCAATCCGCGGCCCCCCCAAGTTGATCCTTCCGGCTTGCGACGAGCCCATGGTAAAGATTGCGTTGCGCATCGAAACGCGGAACTTCCGCTTCGGGTCAAACTGCGAAGAACTCAGGTTGAGCAAATCATGCCCGCTCTAATGTAATGACCGGAATTTGGTCCGCCGATGCTCAATTTCGCAGATTGGGCCAAAAGCGGGCATTAGGCGCTGCCGCCCTCTACCGATGAGGCCATGTCTACTTCGCGTTGTCGCTAAATTGTCTAACGGCATTCATTTGAGCGCTTCTTTTCCAAATGTTGCCGGCAGCATCGCGATTTTGCGGTGGCCGTGCGTAGGTGTCCCAAACTGCCAATTCAGCCCGTCGGATGGCTTCGCTTTCCTGAAGGCAGACTGAACCAAGAGAGTCCTTGAAGGCGTCGACTGAGATGCCAGCAGCCCTCGCATCGCGTGCGGCCTTCGAAAGACATTCCGAATAATCTTCCTTGGCTGCCTTGAACGCGATGTCCTCTACTGTTGGACTAATCCTGCCTTTCAGCCGGTCTATCAATCTGTACCGGTAGGGGACTTTGCCGGAGAATTCGTTGAAGATTGGGATGAGCAGCAATCGTCCGGCGGCGACAGCGAGTTCGTCGCGCTTGGTACCTTCAATACCTGGCGTAGATACTCGTTCAAGGATAGCCTTTTGCAACCTCTCAAATTCGCCCTGGCACGATTTCGCAAGCAAGTTCTTGAATTCGGTTTCCGAAATTCCCTGCGCCTTGGCGCGGTCTACCAAAGCGGACAGGCAGACGACAAGATCGACCCGCTCAGACGATAGAGTCGCAGCCCACCTCTCGATCTCTTTGGCATCTTGTCCGAGGGCGGCACAACCGCCCCACAGTGAGAACAGCAAGCCACAAAGTGACGTGCGCATCGTCCGCCCTTCCACTGACGGATGGAATTTAGCACCCTTTTCGCGAAGCTAGCACGCCGACAACAGCCATAGGTTAATGATTGACTACATCGTTCAATGGGTCAAAGGCTGCCTTGGCCCGCTCGGATCGCCTTTCGGGTCACCTTTAGTAAGCGGACCTCGCGGCGCTCTCAGCTGAGGTCGGCACAGGGCCACCAGCGGAAGTATTCTAGCCGCTCCATTGCGCGCCCCGGCCTCTGTCGGTCATTGGGGCAGTCTCCGAAAATCGGCAAAACGAAGATGTTGGACGGGCAAGAGCTTTTGGAGCGTTCGAAGGTAGGTTTGCGAAAATAGAGTCGGCGAGACCCTACTGGACTTCAGCCAAGGCAATCGAACTTCGATCCCGTGGGTTATGGGATCATCGGTTATTTCCACAGTTGCGCGTTTGAGATAGACGCCGGGCCCGAAACTGGCGGCAAGATCGGCCGGATCCACGAGAGCTACGGTCGTCGGGTCCTCCCGATTTCCGAACCGGACCAAGGCCGGCACATCTTCGAGCTTCAAGGTGGCCTTTGGCTTACGCCGGCTGATCTCATCGAGATAGGCGACGTATTGTTCATCAGCTGACGCCGTCGAAGGATACTCTCCGCGAAAAGCCTCCTGCGGGAACGGCGTCAAGGCCGCGTTGTACGCGTCTCCACCCGAACGAGAGAGGATTAACCGTCTCTCGAACGTGGAAAACAGCAGGCCGCGCGGTCCAAGGTCGACGACGACAGCCTCACCTACTAATCGTTTCATCAGACCCCAACCCTGGGCCCTGGTCAGGCCGCCGGGGAAGCTGATTTTAATCTGGCTGACGCTCGATCCTGAGCGCTCCCCCTCAGGAGTTTCGACTGATATTGTAAGCCGAGAACGAAGGACGCGGGGCGGGGTCGTGCTGCCATCAAGGACAAACCAGCCGAGCGCCCCAATCACCGCTGCGAGGAGCAAGAAGAGCTTGAAGAACTTCGAAAGTGCTTCCTTCGCTCGCGGGGTCATCGATCAATTAGACCTAACGTGTCATTGGTCGCCCGGCCGCAACTAGGTTGTAATGGCGACTTCTGTCAACTAGCAGCAGATAAGGTACTCAATTTTGAATTAAGGGCGTGTCGGCTTCCGCAACGGGTCAAAAGCGCAGGTCACACGAATGGCTTGTCATTTCCGGTTTTCCCTGATGAGCGGACCCTTGAACGTTGCGTCCGGAATTCGCATCGGGCGAGCACCAGATCTCAGCCGATCACTTCGTCCAGCGTGGCCGAATGATCACACCAAGTGCTTTGGCCGTCTTGAGACTGATACCGAGAGCGAGTCAGTCCTCTATTCCACAGGTACGTCCGCGCACGTTGGCTTCGCAGGGAACCTCGCAAACTGTCAACCGTCGATTGATTCCACCCGGACCATAGGCAATCAGCGAGCGTTCTCTGCTCCCTGCGGGCCACCTCCGACATTGGCTCAGCGCGCCCAATTGCGCTGTGCGGTCCAGTAGCCTGAACAGCGCGCGTTTCCGGAATGGCCGCTCCACGTCCCGCGGCCAACATTGCTCGAGAGTCTACCTGAGCCGGAGGCGAATTTGTCCTGAACTGTCACCGAGGCCCGAACCGCGCCGGAACGCGCCACGTAGCCTCTGAACCTGACTAAATTCGGATGTGTAACTATTCCGTCGCTGATGTTGACGGTGAAATTATAGGTCGCATCGCAAGGTCCTCTTTGCGTCACGAAAATGAGGTCCCAGGATCCGTCGAATGCAGAGCGGGCTTGCGCGACGGAGTGGAAGGCGACCAGGCAGCCCACGATCGCCACACAGGTGAAAAGCTGCTTCATTGTTTGCTCCAAGCTGTCTCCCACACATGGCGAGCGGAGCTGGCAAGTTCAATGCGGCTCGCCGGGGGCCGGAGGAGTCTTGTCGGATGCAGGTCGCGAGGCGACGGTCCCGGAGGCGGGACCGCGTATTCGCTTTACCTCGCAAGCAGATATCGCGGACCCCAAGTCCGCGCCTTAGTTCAGGCTGCACGTTAGCAGGCGCAGCACGATCGCGAACAGCTCGCCTTGCGAGGAGATGCCGAGCCGCTCATAGGCGCGCTTGCGATAGGTCAGGGTCGAATGCAGGCTGATGCCGAGGTCTTTCGAGATCGCCTCGGAGCTGAAGCCGGCGAGGATGCGTCGGCAGACTTCCTGCTCGCGCAGCGTGAGGGCGGCGAGTGGCGCGCAGCTCGCGAACAACCCGGCGAGCGTCCGGTCTGGCGTTGCGGTCTGCTGAAAATGGCGGGCGACGCTCGCGGCGATCGCCGGCGCGATCGCCTCAAGGCGCTCTCGCTGCACGGCGCTGAAGCGGCCTTGCGCGGCGATGCGGTAGAAGTTGACGTAGAAGCAGGTGTCGCCAGTCCAGATCGCAGTCGCGCATTTGTCGACGATGCCGGAATCCTGGAAGAAGATTTTCCGGTAGCGCGCGCCATACATGCGCGGCGCGAACGCAGGCAGCATGATCGGCGCGCCGCCCTCGCCTTCGAACAGCGCATCGCGGTTGGGATCGGATTCGTGGAACTGTCCGGCATAGGCCGCGCCGAGATCGCCGCCGATCGGGATGTTGCCGGCATCGAGCAGGCAGCGCGCAGCGCCGGCACGGGTTAGCGCAAACACCATGCAATGGCCGACATCGGCCTGCCGCCGCAGCGTATCGATCAGGACATTTGGGAAATCTGGGCGTCCGATCGCGAGCACCGCCGACGTGGTATCGCCAGCCGCTGGATATGCGGGCACCGCCTGAGACCGCATCATGATCCTCCGCAAGCCGTTGTTTTGCGAGAGGATAGCAGCAATGGGATTTCACCGGAAGTTGGAGAGCGGAACACGGCCGGTAGTGCACCAGCAGTTGCTGCCTCATCCTCGCGATCAGATCGAGCGGTGTCCGCCCCGTTGGGTCGATGGGTTTCGCAAAGAGCGCAATCAGTCGCTCGACAATCACTCCTTTCGCAAAATCTTGTCCATCGTTTTTCCCCGGGCCAGCTCATCGACCAGCTTATCGAGATACCGGATCTCTCGCATCGTTGCTTCTTTGATGTCCTCCACCCGGACGCCGCAAACCACCCCTTTGATCAGGGATCGGGCAGGATTGATCTTAGGGGCCTTTGCAAAGAAGGTCTCGAAGTCCGTCTGTTTTTCCAGTTCAGTTTCCAGCTCTTGCTGACCATAGCCCGTCAGCCAGGAGATGATCTGATCGACCTCGGCTTTGCTGCGTCCTTTCTTCTCTGCTTTCGCAACGTAAAGTGGGTAAACGCTTGCGAAGCTCGCTGTGTAGATCCGATGTTTTGCCATGGCGATTCCAGGAGTTCGCTTGTTTGCAGGAGCTGAAGACTCGAGACGATCAGGTGCTCGGCGGCGCCCAGGTCCTGCGGAGGCTTGGGTCAAGAAACGCAATTCCGACGATGAATACCTTTTTGTTTCAGCTCGAGAACCGGCATCTTCCCGCTTCTCCGTACAGGTCCTGCGCCGCCGCGTTCGGTAGTCTAGCGTCGGCGCGGCGACCCTCCCATCGGTATCGATGGCGACGCAACATCTGCAGCAAGGGCGGTCGCGACAATTGTCTGCATCAAAATCACCTGTTCCGCCGCGAGGAACCATTACATCAGCCCTGCTTTATTCGTCTGCGCCTTCAGAATTGATCAGCGGTTTGCGTTCCCCGGGGCGACCAATTGAGGGACCAGTCGATGCGCATCCTTCTCGTTGGGGGGACGGGGCTTATTGGATCGGCAATCCACGCCAGGCTCTCCGCCGACGGGCATGAATGCGTATTGGTGTCGCGTCATCCGGCGGCACCCGATACGCACCACATCACCCTCGATGTTGTCCGGGCCACCGACGCTTCGAAGTGGAAGGGCATTCTTACAGGCGTCGATGCCGTCATCAATGCGGCGGGTGCCCTGCAGGGGCAGGACATGCAAGGCGTTCATGTCGCCGGCAGCGCGGCGCTTTATGCGGCGTGTGAAAGCGCCGGCGTCCGCCGTGTCATCCTGTTCTCGGCGATCGGCAGCAATCGCGATGCCCGGACCGATTTTTCGCGCAGCAAACGCGACGGCGAAGCCGCCTTGATGGCGCGGGACCTCGATTGGGTCGTGCTGCGGCCTTCAGTCGTTGTAGGCCGGCCCGCCTATGGTGGCAGCGCATTGTTGCGAGGGCTGGCCTCCCTGCCGGTCCTCCCGATCATGCCCGAGACGGCAGCTATTCAACCTGTGCATCTCGACGACGTCGTCGACACGGTCCTGTTCTTCCTGCAACCCGGCGCGCCTTCTCGCCTCGCACTCGATCTGGCCGGTCCGCGGCGGATTGCCTTCAGCGAGGCGGTCGCGCTGTTTCGCTCTTGGCTGCGCTGGAGGCCCGCTTACCGCCTGCACCTGCCTTCCTGGGCGGCTTCGGCAGCTTACCGCGCCGGGGACGTTGCCCAGATGCTGGGCTGGGCAACGCCCGTCAATTCGACGGCACAGGCCGAGATGCGCCGCGGCGCGACCGGCGATCCAGAGCCCTGGCGTCAGGCCACGGGCATCGTGCCGCGCGACCTTGCAGCCGCGCTCGCAAGCGAGCCCGCCTCGGTGCAGGAGCGTTGGTTCGCGCGGCTGTATGCGCTGAAGCCGCTGATATTCGGCGTCTTTGGCCTGTTCTGGATCGTCACCGGCATCATCTCCCTGGGACCGGGCTGGGAGATCGGAATGTCGTACGTCCGGGAAGGCGGATTGGGAGAAAGCTTCGCTGCGCTCACCGTCGTAGCGGGAGCCCTCGCCGACATCGTCATCGGTCTCGCCATTCTGTGGCGGCCGGCCAGCCTTTACGGGCTGCGGGCAGCACTGATCATCTCGCTGACCTATGTCGTGATCGGTACGGCGCTGGTGCCGCGGCTGTGGGCCGATCCGCTCGGACCGATGCTGAAGATCTGGCCGGTGCTGATGCTCAATCTGGTCGCCATGGCGATCCGAGAGGATCGCTGATGCTCTATTTTCTGGTCAAGATGGTGCACATTATCGGTGCTGCGGTCCTGCTCGGCACGGGCGCTGGCATCGCTTTCTTCATGCTGGTGGCGCATCTGCGCGGCGACCCGCGCGAGATCGCGGGGGTGGCGCGGACGGTCGTGCTGGCCGATTTCCTGTTCACGGCGAGCGCCGTGGTCCTGCAGCCGATCACCGGCACATGGCTCGCTTGGTCGAGCGGGTATTCTCTTCGCGAGGGGTGGATTGCGGCGTCCATCGCACTCTATGTGGTGACCGGCGCTTTCTGGCTGCCGGTGGTATGGATGCAGATGCGAATGCGCGATCTCGCCGTCCGTGCGGTCGAGACCGACGCCAAGCTGCCTGCCGAGTATGACCGTCTCTTCCGGTGGTGGTTCGCCTTTGGATTTCCGGCGTTCGCAGCCGTGCTGGCTATCTTTTGGCTGATGATCGCCCGCCCGGCTATCCCATATTGGGATTGAACTGACGCGGCGCCAGCTTGATTGGCCGCTCATCACGCCCGCTTCCGTTTCGCCTGCACCGGGTGCGGCGAGCTGAGAATGCACGCCTAGGAACAGAACCGGACTGGCCGAGTTCGAGCTGTCTAACCTTGTCGCGGAGTTACAAGATGAGCCGCGGAATGCCGTCCATGACCGCACTTCTCGGATTGCTGGCCATCGCCGGGTATCAGAACCGAGACAAGCTGGCGGAGTTGCTCAGAGGATCGGGATCTGGATCGCTCGAGCCCGCCAACGCCCGACAGCCGCTGGGTGGCCTGCTCGGCAATCTCACGGGCATGCTGAGCGGGGAGGGTGTCGGAGGATTATTGCAGGGAGGAATTGGCGAGCTGCTGGAGAAATTCAACCAAAACGGCCACGGGGACGCGGCTCGGTCTTGGGTCAGTTCAGGGCCCAACAAGGACATCTCGCCCTCGCAGCTGCGGGAAGCAATCGGCCCCGACGTGCTGGACAAGCTGGAGCGGGAAACCGGGCTGTCTCACGAGGAGATCCTCGCAAGGTTGTCGCGCGAGCTTCCCCAGGCAATCGACAAGTACACGCCTGAGGGGCGTTTACCCACCTCATAGCTTTTGCACTGCCGTCGTCGTTGTTTATTCAGGAGGAGTGGAGAATGAGCATTATTTGGACCATCATTATCGGCTTTATCGCGGGGGTGATCGCAAAGTTCATCATGCCAGGTGACAACGAACCCTCCGGGTTCATCCTTACGACCATCCTCGGGATCGTTGGCGCCTTCGTGGCCACCTACCTCGGGCAAGCCCTTGGCTGGTACCGTCCTGGAGAGGGTGCCGGACTCATCGGTGCTGTGGTCGGCGCCATCATCGTGCTCTTTGTGTATGGCCTCTTCGCCGGACGACAACGGCGCACGATTTGAAGAGCAGAAGGCCGGGCTTCTCTCCGCAGCGACCTGCGTGCGAAGTAGCCTACATGATCAACTTCGAGAAAAGGGCGCGCGCCGTTGACGGCCAGCGCGCCCGCCGCCTTTCTGGTCTCATCAAAGAGACTTCACCTCGTTACGGGCAGCTGCCGCGGCATCCATGCCGGCTTGCTTAACCCGGTCCGCAACTTCGGTGCTGGTGTCGCTGATTTCTGCGACACCATGACCGAGGCTTCACGCGCGGCTTGCGAGACCGCACCGGCGCGCCGATTCAGGTCGGCCTTCACATCGTCGCTGACGTCGCCGATATACTTGTTCTCGATCTCGGAGGCGCGAAACGCGCCTGCAACCGCCGCACCGATCGCCGGGACGTGCACTGCCTTTTCCGCGTAGGATTTTCAGCCCACCGGTCCGAGTGTCCAATTGTCCCCTGAAAGCGGACTAACCTTTACGTCCTTAATGACTCCGAGCTCCAGGCTTGGATCGAAATGGCGCATCGTCCGCTCGTTGAAGTCAATGATGCGGCCGGGCCTGAGTGGTCCGACGTCATTTATCTTGACGATGACCTTCTTGCCGACGGCCTCAACGAGGGCAAACTTTGGCCTCACGCCAAATGGGACCCCGCCAAATTTCCGACGCAAACTCGTCTTGATGGCAGCCGTCCAGGCAGAGGGATCATAACGCTCGCCGGAGGCTGTGCTCGGACCGCCCTCCTCCTTGCCGGGCTTGAAAGGATTGTACATGGAGGCAGCGCCGACGAGCGCATTCCCAGAGGTAGCATCGACGATAGCGCTTGAGTGAACTCCCCGTGTTTCACTTCGAGCAACGGTAACAGAAACGGCAAGCGCGACCAGGGCGCCGCAAAGTGCGGCGCTCGAGCGGAACAGCATCATAACTCCTATGATTTTTTCGATCGCCGGTTCCGGCACCGCAAACAGAGCAAGCGAACGCGGCAGCGTTCATGAAGCTTGCGCCGATGTTTTGCGGATTCGTGCCAACCCCTTGGCTATGGAACCGTCGTGGGAACCAGAGCGGTTCCCACGCAGTGTTTTACGTTGTCACGGACTAAGCCAGAGATTGCGTCAGCAGCATGACTTCACGAACAGCCTAGCCCGCGGCGGCCTTCACCGGGGCGACGTTGATCGCGAGCTTGCCGTAGCGGTCGGTGAAGGCCTGCGTGTCGATCTCTTCCAGCTTGATCTCGCCGCTCATGACGCCCTGTTTCCAGACCGCCTGCGCCGGATCGTTCTGGAATTCCGGCATCACCTCGCGGCCGAACAGCTCGAGCGATTCGCAGATGTGCTCGTGGCTGTTCTTGCCGGCCTGATTGAGCAGGATGACCTGGTCGATATGCGAAGATTGGAATCGCTTCAGCTTCCTGCGGATCGTCTCGGGCGAGCCGATCAGGCCGCCACGCAACGCCGCCTCCTGGGCTTGCGGATTGTCGCGCTTCCACTTGTTGTACTCGTCCCACATGTTGACGGTGCCGGGCGCGGGCCGCTGGCGGTTCTGCGCGGCGCCGTAGAAGCGCAGCGCGAATTGGAAGAAGGTGGCGCCGTCGGCGCGGGCACGCGCCTCCTCGTCGGTCTTGGCGCACATGAAGAACGAGACCAGTGCCATGTTCGGGTTGATCTCGTAATCGGCAAGCTTGGTGAGCCGCTTGGTCATCGCATTGTAGTAGGCGTGCACCCAGGCGTGGGCGGCATCGGCGCTGACGAACTGGAAGCCGAGCGCGCCGAAGCCGTGGCGGCCGGCGCGCTCGATGGTTGGCAGTTGCGAGCATGCCATCCACAGCGGCGGATGCGGCTTCTGCACCGGCTTCGGGACGACGTTGCGCAAGGGGATGTCGAAGTACTTGCCGTGATGCTCGCTGCCGCCGTCTTTGAACATCGGGAAGATCGCGGCTACGGCCTCGTCGAACACCTCCTTCTTACTTTCCATGTCGCGCCCGAACGGCTCGAGCTCGGTGATCGACGCGCTCTCGCCCATGCCGAATTCGCAGCGGCCGTTGCTGAGCAGGTCGAGCACCGCGACGCGTTCGGCGACGCGTGCCGGGTGATTTGTCGTGAGCTGAAGGATGCCATGGCCGAGCCTGATCTTCTGCGTGCGTTGGCTTGCGGCAGCCAGGAAGGATTCCGGCGAGGGCGAGTGCGAATATTCCTCAAGGAAGTGATGCTCGACCACCCAGGCATGGTCGTAGCCGAGCCTGTCGGCGAGCTCCATCTGCGAGAGCGCGTTCTGGTAGAGCCTGAGCTCGTCGCCGGCCACCCAGGGCCGCGGCAATTGCAGCTCGTAGAAGATGCCGAACTTCATGGCGTCGCGCTCCCGCATTGTTCTTGTTGGGCTCATCTTAGTGCGTGAGGCAACGCTGTCTAGGAGCAGCAATTCCGCCGTGCGGGAGAATGACTTGATTGCAGCGAACGAACGGTTAGTTTGCGAGTGGCGACTCATTTAAGTGTGGCGCCCGCTCTTCCTGGAAAGCCATGCCGACATTCACCCCGCATCAAGACGCCGCGCTCAAAGCCGTTGGCGATTGGCTGAAAGCAAAACCCGGCCGCGGCGGCACGCCGCCGGTGTTCCGCCTGTTCGGCTTTGCCGGCACCGGCAAGACCACGCTGGCGCGGCACATCGCCGAGGGCGTCGATGGCGAGGTGAAGTTCGCCGCTTTCACCGGCAAGGCGGCGCTGGTGATGCGCAACAAGGGTTGCGACGATGCCTCCACCATCCACTCCCTGATCTATCGCGCCCGCGAATCCGGCGAGGAGCAGCCGAGCTTCGAGCTGTGGGACGACGCGCCGGCCTCAAAAGCCAAGCTGATCGTGATCGACGAATGCTCGATGGTCGACGCCGAATTGGGGCGCGACCTGATGTCGTTCGATTGCCCGCTGCTGGTGCTGGGCGATCCCGCGCAGCTTCCTCCGATCCAGGGCGGCGGCTTCTTCACCAATTCGGAGCCCGACGCGATGCTGACCGAGGTACATCGCCAGGCCCAGGACGATCCGATCGTGCGGATGTCGATGGACGTGCGCGAAGGCCGCGAGCTCGACATCGGCCGTTACGGCGAGAGCGAGGTGGTGTCGCGCAAGGAGCTCGATCCCGACCGGGTCATGGGCGCCGACCAGGTGCTGGTCGGCCGCAACAACACGCGACGCGCCTACAACATGCGGGTGCGCCAGCGCCAGAACATCGAGGACGCCTTTCCGGTCGCCGGCGATAAGCTGGTGTGCTTGCGCAACAACCGCAAGAAGGGCCTGTTCAACGGCGGCCTGTGGCGCGTGAAGTCGCGCAACACCTCGCGCTCGAAATCGCGCATCCTCAGCATGCGGCTGTCGCCGGACGAGGATTTCGGCCACAAGGTGACGAAGGTCTCGGTGCGCGCCGACTGCTTCGAGGGCGGCGTCGAGCAGATCGCCTGGGAGCAGCGCAAGCCCTATGATGAGTTCGACTACGGCTACGTGCTCACGGTGCACAAGTCGCAAGGCTCGCAATGGGACGACGTCGTGCTGTTCGACGAGAGCTTTGCGTTCCAGGATTCCAGGGCACGGTGGCTATATACCGGGATCACGCGCGCGGCGAAGCGGCTTTCTATTGTCGTTTAAGGTTCGGGGCCGAAGAGTCGTGACACTGGCATTCCGAGGCGATGCGCAGCTCGAACTATGGCGTCCACTTGCGGAGCTGAGAATCTCGAGCCGCCCCGGAATGACGAGTTGCTCCCTTCACGGACTCGTGTCTGACGTTAAGTAACAATGGCCCGGCCGGCCCGTATCTCGGGTAACAAACTGCCGCCAAGCGGGCTGTTCGCTTGACGCCGATCGCCCTACACTAACGCCTTCGAACGAGGATGCGCCATGAGCCGAATTCCTTTCTGTGCCCTGTCCCTGTTTGCTGCGACCGCCGCGTTGGCGTTTTCGTTCACCGCGCCGTCGTTGGCCGCGGAGGATGCGGTCGTGATCCCCGCCCCCGCCATGGATGCAGCGCCCGCGAGCGAAATCCAGACCGCCGTCGTCGCCGGCGGCTGCTTCTGGGGCGTTCAGGGCGTCTTCCAGCACACCGCTGGCGTCGTCAACGCCGTCTCCGGCTATGCCGGCGGCACCAAGGCGACTGCCGACTACCAGACCGTCTCGAGCGGCCGCACCGGTCACGCCGAGTCCGTCGAGATCAAGTACGACCCGAAGAAGATTACGTACGGAAAGATTCTCCAGATCTACTTCTCGGTGGTGCACGATCCGACCCAGCTCAACCGGCAGGGCCCTGACGTGGGCCCGCAATATCGCTCGGCGATCTTCACCACCTCCGACGAGCAGAAGAAGGTGGCCGAGGCCTATATCGCCCAGCTCAACGCGGCCCGGGTCTTCAACAAGCCGATCGTGACCAAGGTCGGCGCGCTGGAGGCGTTCTATCCGGCGGAGGCCTATCACCAGGACTATCTGACGCTGCACCCGAACCAGCCCTACATCGCCTATAACGACATCCCCAAGGTCGAGAACCTGAAAAAACTGTTCGCGGATAATTACATTGAAAAGCCGACGCTGGTGAATGCCGGCAAGGCCACCAACTGATCACGACATGACGAGAGAAACGGGAGACCCATGCCCGATCCCAGGACGAAAACAACGGACGACAAGCTCATCAAGAGCGAAGAGCAGTGGCGGCGCGAGCTGACGCCGATGCAGTACGCGGTGCTGCGCGAGAAGGCGACCGAGCGTCCCTTCTCCGGCGAATATGAGCACGATGAGCGCGCCGGCACCTATGTCTGCGCCGGCTGCGGCAACGTGCTGTTCTCCTCCGATGCCAAGTTCGATTCCGGCTGCGGCTGGCCGAGCTTCACCCAGCCCGCCGTCGAGAGCCATATAGACGAGGAGCGCGACACCAGCCACGGCATGATCCGCACCGAGGTGCTGTGCGCCAAGTGCAGCGGCCATCTCGGCCATGTCTTCCCCGACGGCCCTGGGCCGACCGGCCTGCGTTACTGCATCAACTCCGCCGCGCTGAAGCTCGAGCCGAAATAAACTCGGGGCATCACCGGGTTCCGTTGCGGAACCCGGCGGCGCAATGTGCTTTTCTCTCGTGGCGGTGCGGCCAGTCATCCATTTGGCGCCCGCCAGGGAGAATGCCATGTCACTCGGGACCATCCTGATCATCCTGGTGATCATCTACCTGCTGGGCGGGCTGTCCGGCCGGATCGGCGGTTATGGCTATGGCCTCGGCCATTCCGGCATGGGGATCGGCGGCGTCGTGCTCGTGGTGCTGGTCGTGCTGATGCTTCTTGGCAAACTGTAAATCATGCAACGCTTGAAATTGCACGGTTTATCGCCCGCGCGGGGCTGCCATGCGCGGATTCATCATCTCGCATCGCGGGGGTCGCATTTTTGTCAAATCGGCCTATATTAGTGGACGAAAATGCCATGTGCGGCGGGCCCGCTCGATTGCGGCCTCTGCCCTCCCCAACCCCACGCGCTTAAAGCCCCAGAGAAGATCACGAGGTCTTTGACCATGCGTCCACTGCGTCCGTTCAACTTCAACACCTCCGCCGAACTCTTCCCCGCCGCGATCCGCAAGAAGAAGCGGGCGGGCTTCACCTATCGCCGGTTCGGCACCGCGGCCGAAGCCGTGCAGTTCGCGATGGAGCAGTTGCCGACGGATTCACTGAACGGCGCCTATCTCCAGGTCGAAGAAGCGCGCTTCGACCAGAACGGCATCCGCTCGCTCTATGAGAGTGAGGCCTTCCCGTTGCCTCGCCGCCGCAAGCCGGCGGAGACCGACGCCGACGCAGCGTAAGCTTTCGCAAAGCCCTGTGATGTGCGCTGAAAGCGCGATGGCCGAAGGGCCGTCGCGCTTTTTGCGTTTCTCCCCGCCGCGCGTGCGGGGACAGGCGAAGAGTGCACGCGACGCTTAAATCCGCGGCTGCTTCTCCAGCCAGCGGCGGAGCAGGCGCACGTTACGCATGTTGGCGCGGAACATGACGTCGAAGGCGTCGCCCGCGAACGGGACCAAGCCGACCACGCCGTCAACCGCGACATTGCCGAGCATGCGCGCCGTGATGTACCAGGGCGCGCCCAACGCCCTCGCCTCACGCACCAGCCACAACGAGATCGCGGTGGTGATGATGTCGCCGACGACCGGGATCAGCCCGATCAGCCCGTCGATGCCGTAGCGGATATTGGTGCCGGGCAGGATGAAGGCAACGTCGAGCAGCTTTGCGATCGCCTCGAGCCGCGCGATCCGCTGCTCGCGCGTCAGATTGCCGAACGGATTGCCTTGCCCGAATTCGAAGCGAAACTCGCGGAATCCCTGCTCCAGCGTCTCAGGGCGGATCTCGTGACCCTCCTGGTCGATGATCGGGCCGCGCGCTTTCTTACCCGCAAAGGGCGCATGCGAGCCGCTTCCCGAACGGGATCGGCGCGGAGCAAGGATGTCGTCGTCGGACATGGACATGGCCTCCAATGAACGCGCCGCGGCGGCGGAGGTTGCTGGGCCGCGCCCGAAGGTCGCGCACTCAGGTCGGCGCGGTCATTGCCTGCGGCTCCTCGACATATCTATGCACGAGCCAGGATGAAATCACTGCCGGCACGAACCCGACGAGGCCGTACAGGATGAACTGCACCGCGCCCGAATCCGGCCCGCGCGAGCTGTAGGTCATCGAGGCCAGCACGAAGGCGAACAGGCCGACCAGCAGCATCCGCAGGACCGGGCCGATCCGTCTGATGTGGATCAGGATGTCGTCGACCGCGCCGATCATCAGCGAGGGCAGGAAGCCGAACAGATAGCTGTATTGCAGGGTCTTGAAGAACACTGCGAATAGCTTGCCGACCTCGCTGAGGCTGGTCTGGGTCCAATAGCCGGACTGATAGGTCGCCGTCAGCAGCAGCAGGAACCCGCCGACAAACGGACCGACCAGCGCAAACACCAGATAGCGTTTCATCGAGCACCCTCTTAACTTCGACAGCCTTATATCAGCGCCGGCGGGAACCTTGAATAGGGAGGCGCAGCCTCCGCCTGGAGGGAACAAGTGGCAAAGCGACGAGTTCATGCAGGACCTGAATTGTCCCTGTCAGATTGGAGCCCCGATGCCCCGTAGACTTGTTCTGGCGACATTCGCGCTGGCAGCCCTGACCGGTCTGTCGAATGCACCTGCTCTCGCCCAAGGCCACATGGGCACGCCGCAGGAGCAGAAGGCCTGCTCGCGGGATGCATCGCGCCTGTGCCGCAAGGACCTCGGCAATGACGGTGCGGTTCAGAGTTGTCTGCAAGCCAACCGGGCCAAGCTGTCGAAGTCTTGCAGCAAGGTGTTTCAGAGTCACGGGATGTGAGGACCGGAACCCGCGAACGGAGTGTGAAGCCATGCTGCGCGATGAACAACTCTCGATCCTGCGGGACATCAGCCAGTCCGTTGCCTTCGCCGACGATCGCCACGGCAAGATCGGCGAACTGATCGCCGATGGTTATGTGATGAAGGACGGCGATCTGTTCGAACTCACGGCCAAGGGCGTCACCGCAGTCGAAGAACACGCCGCATCACTCGGCACGAGCGATGCGGCAAGCGAGCCATCGCCCGATCGGTTGATCTGACCGCGCGCGCCGGCTTTGCGTGACTCGCGCGCAACAATTGCAAATTCCTTCACGCAGACCATTGCAGCTCCGTGACAATGGCGCATACTTCGCTCGGGCGGCGCAGCACTTTCGATTCGAACATCAAGTAATCGAGCGACCACATGCGGGACCAAAGTTCCCGACGTGAAGGCTGTGACATGCGGCAGATCAAGCCGCGTGCGGCGCCCCAAAATCAAGTGGCTCAAGCCCACGAACTCGGGGACCGATTCCGCATGACACGCTATCAGACGATCGCAACTCTCTTCGCCGTCGCCGCCACCGCCATCGCATTCCAGACATCACCTGGTCTCGCCTTCTCATCCGAAGCGCAGCAGATGTGCTCGGGCGATGCGATGCGGCTGTGCTCCAGTGAAATTCCCGACATCCCCAGGATCAGGGCCTGCATGGTGCGGAACAAGGCACATGTCAGTCCCGGCTGCCGCGCCGTGATGGACCGCGAGCACGCCGCATCGCGCAAGCGGGAAGCCGCCGCGCAGTAAGGCCGTTCAATTCGGTTGCACCGCTGACCGCGAGAGAGCTTGCTTCACCTCTCCCGTAGGGAGAGGCCGGAGCGCATCGCAGATGCGATCCGGGTGAGTGGTTGCAGTCTCACAAGATGGCGCGGCCCCTCACCCGGATTGCTGCAATCCGAGATCTCCCCGCTGGGGAGAGGTGAAGAGCTCAATCGCCCCACTGCGCGAACGCGTCGTTGAAGACGCGCTCGCCGGGGGCGCCCTTCTCGATCGCGATGATGGCGCGGCGCTGATTGGCGTAGACCAGCGGCACGTCGAACCAGGAGCGCTCCTTCAGGAGCTGGACGTTGCGGGCACGGTCGGCGTCGACATTGGAGAGGCCGACCAGGAAGAAGCCATCAGTGACCTTGACGGCGAGGCCGGCGAGCGGCGTACCGCGCGCCTGCTCGTTCGACTTCATCAGGATGCCCGGCACGTTGGAGACGCTGCCGCCCGGAAAGTCCTGCGGAAGGATGAAGGTCAATTCCGCGGTATGGCTCGCCGGCAGCGAGGAATCGGTGTTGCGGCGGAACGACATCGTCATCTTGAACTTGCGGTCGGGGATCTCGATGTCGGCGCGCACGGCGATGTCGGCCTTCTGGTTGCCGGACGCCTTGATCGGCTCCATCCGCCACACCACCGAGCCGACATATTGCTTGCCCTTCGGATCGGACGGATCCTCGTCATAGAGCACGACCTTCTGCGCCACCGGCGCGACCGGCTGGTCGCTCGCCGAAGGCTGGCCGACCCGATCCGGGATCTTCGGCTTGCTCTGCGGTTGGGCCGGATTCGGCGCCTCCACCACCTGGGTCGCGGACGGCTTGAGAAAGCCGTTGACGATCTGGACCAGCTGCTTGCCCCAGAGGATGCCGGCGCCGACCAGGATCAGCACGATGCCGACGGCGATCGCGCTCTTGAACGGGAAGGCGGAGCCGGTGCGGACGCGCTTCTTGGCGTCGCGCTCGGCTGCAACGCGCGCACGCTGCGACGGCGGCTGCGGCGTGTAGCGCTCGGCCTCCTCGACCGACTCGTCGTAGGAATAGGGCGGCTCGGACTCGCCGGTGCGGTCTTCCAGGCTCGGCTCCAGCCGGTCGAACTCCGGTGAGGGCGAGGGCACGTTGGCGTAGGTGCGGCGCGCGGCGCGGCTCGCCTGCGCGGCGGCGCCGCCGAGATCGTTGGCATCGGCCGTGATGTCGCGGAAGCCGCGCACGCCCGGTGCGGGTGGTAGCGCGGGCGGCGGGCCCATGTCCGGCGGGCGGCGCGCACCTGCGCGATCGCGTCCGGCCGGTGGAGGCGTCTGCGGCTCCGGCGTCGGCGGCGGAGCGGACGGGCCGGGCTGGCGCGGGGCGTCAAAACGCGGCGCACGCGGCGGCCGCGGCGCGTCGCCCTGATCGTCAGCACCAAAGGATGGGCGGTCGGCGCGCGCCGGCGTCGGGGCCGGACGCGTGCGCGGCGGGGCCGGCTGAGATGCGGGAGCGTTGCCCTCGGCCGCGCGGGCGCTGGCCCGGCGGAAGGCATCGCCGCTGCCGCCCGGGCGAGTGCCTCCACCGGGGCGCGAGGCCTCGCGGGCGCGCTGGGCGGCCTCCGATTCGACCTTGCGGACGGCCTCTTCCAGCGACAGCCGTTCGCGGGTGATCTCGGATTCGGAGAGCGGCGGCTGCACGCTGCGGAGCTGCGCGATCAGCGCCGTGCGCGCCCGCTCATAGAGCGCGCGACGGCTCTCGCCGGGAGCGTTGGGGTCCAGGGCGGCAATAGCGCGGGCGATCAGCGGATAGTAATCAGCCATTTCAACTCAACTATACGCGCGTCCTGGTAAGATATCGTTAAGCTTCAAACGGATTTTGCACCAGGATAGTATCTTCGCGTTCGGGGCTGGTGGAAAGCAGCGCGACCGGGCACCCCACCAATTCCTCGATCCGGCGGACATATTTGATGGCCTGGGCCGGCAGGTCGGCCCAGGACCGTGCGCTGGCGGTCGGCTCCTTCCAGCCCTCGATCGTCTCGTAGATCGGCTCGACCCGGCTTTGCGCGCCCTCACCGGCGGGGAAATGGTCGATCTCCTTGCCGTCGAGCTTGTAGCCGGTGCAGACCTCGATCGTGTCGAAGCCGTCGAGGATGTCGAGCTTGGTCAGCGCCAGGCCGTTGATGCCGCAGGTCCGGACCGCCTGGCGGACCAGCACGGCGTCGAACCAACCGCAACGGCGGGGCCGACCGGTGTTGGTGCCGAACTCGCGGCCGCGCTCGCCGATCTTGCGGCCGGTCTCGTTGTCCTGCTCGGTCGGGAACGGGCCCTGGCCGACGCGGGTCGTATAGGCCTTGCACAGGCCAAGCACGTAACCGACCGCGCCCGGCCCGAGGCCGGCGCCGGTCGCCGCCTGCGCCGCCACCGTGTTGGACGAGGTGACGTAAGGGTACGTGCCGTGATCGACGTCGAGCAGCGCGCCTTGCGCGCCCTCGAACAGCATGCGCTTGCCTTCGCGCCGCTTGATGTCGAGCAGCCGCCAGACCGTCTCGGCATAGGGCAGCAGCTGCGGCGCCATCGCCATCAGTTCTTTCAGGATCACCGCGCTGTCGAATTCCGGCAGGTTGAGGCCGCGCCGCAGCGCGTTATGATGCGCCAGCAGGCGATCGATCTTGTGCGGCAGCGTCTGATGATCAGCAAGATCCATCAGGCGGATGGCGCGGCGGCCGACCTTGTCCTCATAGGCAGGTCCAATGCCGCGGCGCGTGGTGCCGATCGCGGTCGCTGCGCTGGCGGATTCGCGGTGCTCATCGAGCTCGCGGTGCAGCGGCAGGATCAGCGTGACGTTTTCCGCGACGCGTAGATTGTCAGGGCTGACATCGACCCCCTGCGCCCTGAGCTTGGCGACCTCGTCGAGGAAGGCGGCGGGATCGAACACCACGCCGTTACCGATCACGGACAGCTTGCCCTCGCGCAGTACGCCGGAGGGCAACAGCGCGAGCTTGTAGGTTTTGCCGTTGATCACGAGCGTGTGGCCGGCGTTATGGCCGCCCTGGAAGCGGACGACGATGTCCGCCTGCTCCGACAACCAGTCGACGATCTTGCCCTTCCCTTCGTCGCCCCACTGGGCGCCGACGACGACAACATTGGCCATTCGCGGGTAATCCCTGTTCAATCTGTCTCTAGGAGGCATGATCCTCGCGGAAAACCGGTGCCCACTCTTCCGGGATCATGCCTGCGCCCAGCCCAATCGGCGGCCGGAGCCGCCCGCACGCAAGGCAGCCAACCGGATAAAGGAAGCAGCCCCTCTAGGCAAGCAAGAACGGGGCTTTTTCGGGGCTCGGAAGGCCATCCAAGCCTTTGATATCCCCCGAAAATCCAGAGACCTTCCAGAGCCGAGCCAAAGCCTCGACCAAAGCGCTAGACGCGATCTCGGCCGCTGCATGGTCGCGATGCATCCGTCCCCCATTGATGCAACCCCGATTTCCGTGTCTTTGAACGGCGCCGGGCTATGAACCGGCCCGGATCTCGCCGGGCCGGAAGCCTCGGCGCATGACGCGGGGCCATAGCAATCACAATGTCTGCCACGGGCCAGAGCACAGGCGCCGAAACCGCCGGCCAAACCTGGATTGCCAACCAGCCTTATCTGTTGCTCAGCATCACCGCGCTGTGCTGGGCCGGCAACGCCATCGTCGGTCGACTCGCCGCCGGTCACATCCCGCCCGTGACGCTGTCATTCCTGCGCTGGTTCTTCGCCTTCCTGCTGGTGCTGCCGTTCGCCTGGAAACATCTTGCGCAGGACTGGCCCGCGATCCGCGGCCGGCTCGGCCTGATGATCACGCTCTCGATCACCGGCATCGGCGCCTTCAACACGCTGCAATATTGGGCGCTGGAGCATACCCAGGCGCTGAACACGCTGCTGCTCCAGTCTGCCGCCCCGCTGATCGTGGCGCTGTGGTCGCTGGCCATTCTGGGGATCAGGCTCACCGCGGCGCAGGCATTCGGCGTGCTGCTGTCGATGTGCGGCGTGCTCACGATCCTGCTGCATGGCGACTTCACCACGCTGTCGAACATCGAGTTCAACAAGGGCGACCTCATCTTCATCGTCGCGCTGGTCATTTTCGCGCTCTATTCGGTACTGACCCTGAAGCGTCCGCCGATGCACGGCCTGTCGTTCCTCGCCTTCACCTTCGGCTGCGGCGCCGCCTGCCTCATTCCGCTGGAGATCTGGGAATTGTTCGCGCGCCCCGTGATGAAGTTCGACGGGCCGAACCTGCTGACTCTATTCTACGTCGCAGTGTTCCCCTCGGCGCTCGCCTATCTCTGCTTCAATCGCGGCGTCCGCCTGATCGGCGCCAATCGCGCCGCGCCGTTCTTCCATGTCGTGCCGGTGTTCGGCTCGATCATGGCGATCGTGTTCCTGGGCGAGCACCCGCAGGTCTTCCATTTCCTCGGCTTCGCGCTGGTGCTGGCGGGCGTGTTCGTGGCGTCACGCAAGCAGGCGAGTTAGCACCGCATCCAAGCGGACTGCTGCCATCACCTCTCCTCTTGCGCTACGGGATGCCCGAAAGTGATTCCCAGCGATTTCTGGATGTGATTCAAAGCTTTGACCGGTGCGGTAGGAGCTTTGAATGTCATTCGGCGATATCCG
>NZ_JADPJR010000037.1:0-19714 GCF_023073535.1 Bradyrhizobium sp. 179
CGGCAGCTGGTTGGCGTAGCGCACCGGCCGTCGCGACCGGTCCGTCAGGGCCTCGAACCCGTGTTCCTTGTACCGGCCAAAGATCTTGTAGCCGGTCTTCCGCGAGATGCCGAACTCCCGGCATACCTCCGTCATGGCCTCGCCGTCCAGCAGCCGGGCGACAAACCGCAGGCGCTCCTCCATCACCGAACTCGCTTTCCACGGCATCTACACCTCCCGCAGAACAAAAGCGGAAAGTGTAACCCGTCTGTCCGGTACGAAATGTCACCTATGTCTCGGGCCGCTCAAAAGGGTTTTCGCCCTCGTTCCAGCAAGCCTCAATTTCGTACCACGTTCCGTACCACGGATTTCAGCCTCTCTGCTGAAGGATTCGAATACGAACTGTAGGTAATTCAGATGTTTACGGGACGAGCCTGTTGCTCGGCTCATCAGGATAGATGCTCGGCGCTTGAGCGATCTCCCAGCCGGGACTGTCTGCAGGCCATTCGAGCCAGACCTCGTCCAACAACGACAACAAGGACTCGATTGCCGGCGGCGGCAAAAAGAAAAGGCTGAGGGGTGCCGGTGGGTATCCCGCCTTCGCTCCCAAGTGGCGTTGATTAGGGCGTGTTCACGAAGCGCTCGCTATTCCGAGCCGCTGACTCTTAATGAGCGGGTCCCAGGTTCGAGCCCTGGTGCGCCACCAACTTTACCGTCAGATCAATACGTTACAATTTGACTTCGAGCCTTCGAGGCTGCTCTTGATGCGGGTCACGCGTCGGTCACGGGAACGAGCGGGGGGCGTCTACTTTTGGTGAGTAGGTTCAACCCAGCAATCGAATCCTTCGGACTTGGCGGCCACTCGCGGTTCAATAGGGGGCGAATCTCCTCCTCGTAAGCGTATTGTGATGGGCCCGTTAATTCATCTCCCACGGATCGAACCAGCGAATCCACTCATATCAAGAGATCCGTAGCCAACGGTGGTTGCCGGTACCGATCAACGTGTCAATCGGCGTTCGACTGGGACCCCCTATCGGCATCCAAAAGGGGCTCTGACGCAAATTCGATGACGGCGACGCGGATCATGCTACACCGAGCAATCGTGCTTCGAGAAGGCAATTTTCGCGCGCCCATACGGTCCTGATCCCTGGTGAGCGGATAACCCGGAACGGTTGGCGTCGTTGTTCGGAGTTAGAAACCCCTTCTACATACACACTTTCCAACTCCGCACGATATCTTAGCTTGGCAGCACGACGGGGTGTTCGTGAGGCCTCTCACTCTCTTTCAGTCTGTCCTACTGCTCTACAAAAGGGGCGCCCGATGCGGCGGCCCTCCTTCTCAATGCAATGCGGTGACAGTGCACTTTAATGATCACCGCCAATCAGCAAGATCACCAAGGCCGCCACCAACCAAAGACGGCCTCGGATGTTGTATGGCCAGGCCGTTAGTACCAACGGCGATGGTGGCCTCTGCCCCCGCCATAGTGATGACCGCGGCCGCCAGGCCCCATGTGACCGTTGCCATTCCATGACCTCCACGCACGAGCATGAGCGGACTGTCGGAGCCGGCAACCAGCGTGTCCGCCACCACTCGGGGCATGGCGGAAGCAGGTAGCGTTGACATCGCCGCGACTGCGCAGGCGGCCACACCGATCAACACCAGACGTTTCATGTTGGGGATTCTCCAGGAGCCGCGTGATCGCGGCTACAATTGTGAATGCTTCCGCAGACCATTTAAGTTCCATCGAGACATCAGGGCACGACAATAAACGCGAGCGCTTCCGCGCCGGCACACAAGCTGGTGGAGCGGTGTCAGCAGCGCGTCGAGATCTGAAGCTCCATTAACGCGATGCGTTGCAGGACCATGGGGTCTCGCTCGCCGTCCTTGGCGGTGCGAAGGATCGTTTCCGCGATGGATTGGATATGCGCGGAGCTGACTTGGCCAGGCAGTGACGCAACCGCCGCGTCCAACGCAGCTTTCATGGTGCCGATCGTTTCAGGCGAAAAGGATGCATTCGAAAAGTCTAGCATGATGGCACCGATCCGGCGGCAACCACGAGCGCCCGCGTTTCGCTGGTGTCCGATACCGTTGCGCGAGCATGGGTCACCAGCGACGACCCCAGCTCCCGCGCCAGCTGCTTCCCCATCCACCGCCACCGCGGACTAGCCGGACGACGAGCAGGAGCAGGACCGCGCCGAAGGTGGCGTTGACGATGGCGCTGACGCTCCCGAGATGCACGCCGAGCTGAGGAAACAACCAGCTGCCGACAAACGCGCCCAGGATTCCGACAATGATGTCACCGACGATCCCAAAGCCGGTCCCGCGGACGATCTGGCCCGCCAACCAGCCGGCGACGAGACCTACGAATAGGATGATCAAAAGGCTTTCGCTCGACATGTTCATTTTGTTACCTCAATCGCTTGGTTCGAATGGCTGCTGATCTGCGCAATCTGGTCCGATGAAGTCGTAAGATGTTGCGGTGCTTGTACCCGCGGACAGTGCCATTGTTGACGCCGCAGCGATCCAGGCGAGCTACGAAAGTTCTGTCCGCTCGGAGCTCCCTAATCAAACAGGCGCCATGACCTAGAGTTCCCCTCGATACAACTTATATTTGAATCGACCCGATCTCTTCCGGACCGGCGCAGGCCGTTGAACCTCTGTCATCGACAAACAACGGTATACTCGCAGACCTTTCGACGAGCTTGGCACTTGATCGCCATTAAACCAGAAATTGAAACGGAACCATCGCCGGTCGGAGCCGTTCACTCCCCATGGCTGACGTTCGTCGGCATCATATTCAAATGAATTGGACAAGATCAGATGAGACATACTTTGAGGACTTCTGTCGCCGTTGTGGCTCTGTTTGCTGCGACCGGGCTTGCGATGGCTCAAGGCGCCAATCAGGGCGCAGCAAAGGGTTCGGAGTCCCCCGCTGCCGTTTCGCCGAAAGCTGAAACCGTAGCACCGATGAATGCACCCGCAGCAAAGGGCCCCCCCACCGCTGCACCCCACGGCTCGCCGGCAGAAGGAATGCCGCAGCATGCACAGGGCGCGCCTGATGCAAAGCACCTCGGCGACGCAAAGGCCGATGGCAAGCCGAAGGCCGCAGAAGGAATGGCCCCGGCTACCGCTTCGAAGGACGTGAAGAATTCGCCTCACGAGACGAAGCCGACCGCGGACAGCAAGACGACTGGCGTGACGAAGGCCGATGGGATGACAAAGGCGCCCGATTCAGCCACCACATCGAAGGACCTGAAGACCCCGACCACCGAGAGCAAGCCTTCGGCGCCCGAAGGCAAGACCACCGGCAATGCCGCGACCACGGCGGTCGCCGCGCCTCCGGCCGAAAAGCGTAGCCAGATCACTTCGGCTATCAAACAGGAGAAGGTCGAGGAAGTCACCAACGTGAACTTCAACCTGTCGATCGGCACCGCCGTTCCGGCAGGCGTCCGTTATCATGCGATACCGAGCCGCATCGTCGAGATTTATCCGGAATGGCGCGGATACGAGTTCATTCTGGTGCACGGCAGGTACGTTATCCTTCGTCCGCACACCCACGAGATCGTCTACATCATCGAAGGTTAAGCCCAGTCCGACCGGTCAGGCGCAAACTCAAAGGGCGGCCCAGCAGCCGCCCTTTTCCGTAGGCGCGTGCCATTTGCACTAAACACCGCTCGAGCAAGGCGATGTAGGAGCTTCGGTCTTTTACATTCAAAAAGACAAAGTGAAGCTAACGGTCGTATTCGAGCAGGAGGCGGTCGTCGCAATTCTCGAGCCCGGCCAATTCTTTGGCGAAGGATGCATGAATGGTCAAGGCACTCGCAAGGACCGTTTTAGAGCTCGCTATTCGCGGGACGCAAGCGTAGGGTCGCAGTATCACCGTCCTTCCCACGGCTTCCACCGGTGACTGAGGGTCACGAGCGCTCCCGCCAAACCAGGAGCTACGTGCATGCCTCGATTTCGTCTGGCCGACTGGGTCGTGCCGCCGGTGATCGTCCCGTTGTTTCTACTGCTCCTGGTGGCAGCTGCGGTTCTTCTACGTGGATAGAGCGCCGCAACTGCAATTTCTGATTAGCGGGCGTGATCAAAGTGGCCACATCAGCTTGGGCCGCGCCACGACGGCGGCTGCTTTGAAGAAGGCGCGGGAGCTGCTGCAGGAAGGCTATTTCGACGTCCGGATATGCACGCCGCAAGGCCGGATTCTGCTCTCGGAAGAGTTCGACCAGTTCGAAGCATGAGGAGAGGCTGGCGCGTCGTCAAACGGCGCGCCCAGAACCCCGTTGCACGAGAATGCCTCGCGGAGGCGGGCGGGGCGGCAACCGGGCCGGCACGAGGAGAGATCACGGGGCGTTCGGTGTGAACGCCGCCGGGAGAGGTAGCTTGATGAAACTGCTCTCTGTTGTATTGGCGCTCGGCACATTCACGCAGGCCGCGATCGCTGGCGAAACCGACTGCCGGGAGATCGAAAGCACGAGCGGGCGATTGGCCTGTTACGATGCCGCGTTTCCGCCGCAAACGAAGAAGCCAAGTCCTGAGCAAAAGGACGCATCACGTGCTGCTTACACAGACCCGTTCATTGCGGAAGAAGCCCGAACCGCTGCGAAACTGAAGAATATTTGTCGCGGTTGCTGAGCTGTACGACAGCGAGTGCGCGCGAGCCTGAGGACGGTCGAACAAGACCTCGCGATGCACAGCTATGCAGGCGAGGCGTTCGTTTGCAGCCACGTGTTGTCG
The DNA here is from genome assembly GCF_023073535.1 of Bradyrhizobium sp. 179. Classification (NCBI taxonomy): domain Bacteria; kingdom Pseudomonadati; phylum Pseudomonadota; class Alphaproteobacteria; order Hyphomicrobiales; family Nitrobacteraceae; genus Bradyrhizobium; species Bradyrhizobium sp. 179. The sequence goes on from NZ_JADPJR010000037.1 coordinate 4,714, forward strand.
CGATCGATATTGAGGAACCGCCATGGTCCGCGAAACAACGTACGTCGTGCAGGCGTTCAACGCCGGCAAAGGTGGAAATCTGAAAGCCGACGCTCCCATCGTCTGCAAGTCGCAAAGCGGCGCACTGCGGACGGCAGAGAGACTGGCATTGAGCAAACTCGCCGTCGTTGCTTTTTCGTCCACCGGCGATCCCGAGATGGGTGACTACGATGATGAGCCCACGGTCTTCTTCCGGAAGGGCGAGCTTCCGGCCGGCTTCGACTGAGTCTTTGGGTTGCGCTCGAGCAGATATTGGCACAGGAGCACAGATGAACGAGCGACTTGAAACATTGAAGAAGGCGCGTGATCGCATGCTCGAGGACAAGGACACGCATGCGAAGGTGCTGGCTGCTCCCTTTGATCGTGAAAAGGCGGAGCGAGCCCGGAACAAATTCGTAGAGCTTCAAATGCTGATCGATGCCCTGGATCGCGCAATCAGCGCAGAAAATCCTGCCGCGGCATAAGGCGGAAGCTCCTGAAGGCGGGGCTGGCGGACATTTTTCCCGGAACCGTAGTCGCATGCCGACGGCCGCAGGACGTCGAGGCTGAGCAGCGTGATCTCGTCCACGCGAGTGCCTGAGACGGCTCGATTTTTCGGTCAGCTGGCGCGGCCAGCATCGGCTCCCTGAAGGGGGCGACGGTCCGCTTAGCGAACAGGGATGTCAGCGAGCGGCGCTGCACCTCCGGCTTCGTCCAACGCTCAATGCCCCTGATGCGAACCTTTCTGGCGCGTGCTCAGACCAATGGATAACCGAGATTTTGCTAGTGCCCTCTCGGGGCTGGAGAAGCGCCGTCCGTCGTTATTTCAAACGGGCGGCGTACTTTTTTGAGGGCCTAATCTGCCGCCGCACCTGAGCGCTAGATTAGGATGAACGGTCATCGCGCTTTAGGTTGTTGTTTGAGCATGATCTTTTCGGAAAGCCGCTACGCACCTTCAGGATCATGCTCAAACCTTTGGATCCGAAGCGGACTTGGCCCGGAGCCGCATTATACGTCGGCTGTCGCCAATTGGACCATGGATGTGCCCCTGCGATGCCGGCTCAAGCCGCCTCCGGTACGAAATGGTTTGCCCGCTCCATCAGGACATTGCTTGCAGCAGGGCCGCGATCTTGATCGTGGCAAAGTTGGAATAAGTGTCGGAGACGGCGTAGGGCAGAATAATTTGATCACGGTGCCGCATCGCCCCACAGGTGTAGACCACATTGGGAACGTAGCCCTCTCGGTCGGAGGCCTCCGGATGCAGCAAAGGTTCGCAGGCACGGCCTAGCACCCTGGAGGGGTCCTTCTTGTCGAGCAAGGCAGCGCCGATCGAATACTTTCGAACCGGGCCAACGCCGTGCGTGAGCAACAGCCAGCCTTCATCGAGTTCGATCGGTGATCCGCAGTTTCCGATCTGCACAAATTCCCAGGGAAACTGCGGCTTCAGGATGGCTTGACCGCCGTCCCATTGGTGCAGATCGTCTGAATAGATCAAATAGAGGTTCTCGTTGTCCTGGCGGGCGATCATGGCGTATTTGCCGTCAACCTTGCGGGGGAACAACGCCATCCCCTTGTTGCGCGCCGCGGCCCCTTGCAACGGGGACATCCGAAATGACAAGAAGTCGCGCGTTTCGATCAACTCCGACCGTATCGCTCTGCCCGTATAAGCGGTGAACGTCGCGTAATATGTCTTGCGATCACCATCGATGAATTCGACGAAACGGGCGTCTTCGATGCCTTGAGATTGTGAATCCGTGACAGGAAATATCACGCGTTCACTGATGTCTTGTTCTTCTTTGAATGTGATTTCAACCGTTTCGCCTGAGGATCCGGGTATGCGAGGTCCGACTCGGGGGCTGGAGGCCAGTCGCGCGGTTGGATCGACCGCCAGGCTGCCGTCGGCTGCGATGGTGCCGGTGCGAAATGTCAGTGAAGATACGTGCCCTTCGCCAACGGCCCGGAGACTGAGAACAAAGCGCAGGCCGTCTTTCGGCGCACCCGACTGGTCGGGATGCGGTACGATGCTGGGATTGAACAGGGCAGACGCCTCGAACGAATATTCGTTCAGGAAATAAGCCCCAATCAACTGGCGCTGAATGGTCGAAAAAGTGCCGTGAGCCGCCAACGCCCGTTCCATCTCATCGGCGCGGAACTCGAACGTTTCTAGCAGGTTGCGATGCCTGCCCTGAAAGTTCACCAATACGTCTGCCAACAGGCTGGCGGTGACTCCCGGGTCAAGGGCCAAAACGCGTTCGACGATATGGTTGGCGCGCGTCTTGTCGGTCGGGTTGAGATCGCGCGGCTCTGTTGCCGGCTTGAACGGGCGAACGATCACACGCGTAGGGTCGGGGCGCAGATGGAGCGCTTGCCGATGCAGGAAACTGGCTTGCGACAAGATGTCCTCGGGTCGTTGGAGAGGTCAGTGAACTCAGACGCCGATGACGCGAAGCGTCGCCGGCGGCGTCACGCTGACATTGACGCGCGCGAGCTGACGAATATCGGCAAGACCGAGCAGATAGGATACGACGGATTCGCCGCCGCGGTTTTCGTTGGCGCGGTCGGGGTGCAATCCATCCCGGCAACTGCCGGTCTCGGGGTCGACGAGCGCGATCGACAAATCGTTATGACCAAGAAACCAGGCGAAAACGTTGCTCGCGATCGCTTTCCACTCGGCATCACCTTCCGCACGCCAGGCAGTCAGGCAAGCTGCGATCGTTGCCGTTGCCTCTACCGGCTGCTGGTCGAACGCGCGAGGCGCTTGGCGCGACTCACCGAAGCCGGCAGTGCCAATGGGGCGGAAATGTCCGGTCGAAGCCGTTTGCTGCGTCATCAGCCAACGCAAGGATCGCAATCCGGCAGCGAGGTAATCGGGGGCTTGCGTGGCCATGCCCGTAAGAATCAGGGCTTGCGACAGGCGCGCATTGTCATATGCCAAGCTCTCCTCGAACCACGTCCAGTCCGGCGTCTCGACGGAAGCGAACGCCGCCATCAACCTATCGGCCAGCGCATGCCGGATCTCCCGGGCGCGCGCATCATCGCGAATAGCGGCGCAATAGCCGTCCAGACCCAGCAGGGTGAACGCCAACGCGCGAGGCGAACCAAAGGCCTCGACGACGGGGAGTGCCTCGGCAAATAAGCCGGCAGCCCATCGGCGTCGCGACGGGCTTGCATCCCTGCGTGCGCACTCACCCAGCGCCCATAGTGTTCGCCCATGACTGTCCTCGGAGCCCCGGTCTTCGAGCCAGCTTCGATTGAAGCCCATGAAATTGCGAAACCGTCTTGTGTCGGGATTCCACGCATGCTGAACGAACGCGGCAAAACGGGCCGTCAACACTTCGGACAGACGCGTCTCGCCGGGATTGTTGAGGGCGCACGCCAGCAGCAAGGCACGGGCATTGTCATCCACGCAATAGCCGTGAGCCCGATCTGGCACCGAATGGACAGCGTGCTGGAACAGGCCGGTATCGTCGCACATCGAGAGAAAGTGATCCAGTTGCATATCAGATGCCGCCGGGCTGTGCGCGACCGCGACCGGCCCGGTACGTGCCGCTACCTTGAGCCAGTCACCATGACGCGCATTCTCGAATGTAGCTATATAACGCTCGGCCGTGCGCTCCCATGTCATCGATCGGCTGATGGCGTAGGCGCGCTCGCGCATCGCCTGCCGGCGAGGGGCATCGGTGAGCAATTGCGCGATTTCCTTGCCGACTGCGACCGCGTTGCCGAAGGGAACAATCACGCCGCGGCCGTCGCCCAGCAACTCAAGCGCATGCCAATACGGAGTCGAAACGACCGGCTTGCCCAAACCAAAGCTGTAGGCCAGCGTCCCCGACGTCATCTGCGCTTCATTGAGATAGGGCGTAACGTAGACGTCGCTCATGGAAATGAATTCCAGCAACGTCGCCTGATCGACGAATTGGTCGAGGAACACGACGTGGTCGTCGATGCCAAGCTCGCGCACGCGCGTCATCAGACTCTCGCGATACGCTTCGCCCTGGTCGCGCACGAGATTGGGATGCGTCGCCCCGAGCACGACATAGACCGCGTCCGCGCGACGTTCCAGGATCAGAGGCATCGCGTCAATCATGACCTCAATGCCCTTGCTGGGGGACAGCAGCCCAAACGTCAGAATGACGGACCGACCGCTGAATCCGAGCTTTGCCTTGGCTGCGTCAGGTTCGGCGAACGGAAAATCGGGGATGCCGTGGGCAATAACCTCGATCTTGTCGTCCGGCACGCGATAGACGCTACGCAACATCTCGCGTCCCTTGTTCGCCATCACGACGATCTTCGAAGACGCCTCGACAAGGCGCTCCATCACCGCACGCTGGGCGGCGGTTGGCTTGGCCAGAACCGTGTGCAGCGTCGTGATGACGGGCATGCTGAGGCCCGAAAGCAGTTCAAGGATGTGAGCGCCGGCTTCACCGCCGAAGATCCCGAATTCATGTTGCAAGCAAACGACGTCGAACCGGCCCGCGTTCAGGAAGGCCGCGGCACGGACATAATCTTCAACGGTGTCATCCTTGATCTGCAAGGCGACGGAGGCGGGATAATCATAGGCCTGTCCGTGGTCGTTCATTGCAATGATGCTGACCTCCATGTCCGGGCGCGAATCCGAAATCGCCCTTTCCAGATCGGTCGTAAACGTCGCGATGCCGCAACGGCGAGGCAGCGAATTGCCGATGACGGCGATGCGGCGAAGCGGTGTCAAGTTCGCGCCTCGACGCTGCCCGCAAATTGCCGAACTGAATGCGTGGCTGGATGAGTAGGCTTGACCGGCTGCTCACCGAGACTCTGCAACAGAGAATCGATCGGGCGGCTGGCGGGATACGCAATCAGCGCGCTCAGACCATTGTGGCCAACCTCGATGCTGTTGCGGCCGCCACCAATGAAGATGGCTTCCCCGATCGATGCCGCGGTCAAACCGACTGCAGCGTGTCCGTCGAGTATGAGCATCCAGGTCTCCGGTTCAGCAAGCAGCGCCCAGCTTGAACCTTCGGGAAGTTCAACGCGCTCAAGCACGAAATGCTTGCTCGCGAGGAGAAGGGTCCGATTGGCGGTAACGGCCGTCGGTTTGCCTTGCGTTGGAAGCGGCCATGGATGGGCAACGGCGACGCCATTGTCTTCGTGCAACTCACGCTGCCGACCATAGTCGAACAGGCGGAATGTTGCGTCGCTGCGTTGCTGAATTTCTGCGAGCACGATGCCGGCGCCGATGGCGTGGATGGTGCCGGCCGGGATATAGATGACATCACCTGCGGCAACCGATCGCCAGTGAAGGAGTTCGGCGATCGAACCGTCCTGGATCGTTGTGCGCAATTGCTGCGCCGTTACCTGATGTTTTAATCCAGCGCCGATCTGCGCGTCGGGCTGAGCCGAGAGGATGTACCATGCCTCGCTCTTGCCGTTCGGCATACCCATCGCGCGCGCGAACGTGTCGTCTGGATGAACCTGGACGGATAAGGGTTCGCTGGTGAACAACAACTTGAGCAGCAAGGTGGGCGCGGGCGCGTTCTCGTCGGCGCGCTCGAACCACAACTCGCCGACGGCACCACGAGACCCGTCAATATTGCTCCAGGGTCTGAGATCGCCGACGCCCCAGGGCTTGTGGACGATCCGCACGGCGGCATGTTCGATGGGCATAGGTGATCCTGACCCCTGACGCACACGTGCTGGCGACGTGCCGTTGATCGATTTCGTCGATAGGATTTGGCGTGGCTAAGGCGTCGCGCATCCGGATAGGCGCGCAAGGCGCTCGGATACTGAGTTCCTAAGTGGCTACTCCACCGCTCGATTACAACCTCCCGCAGGGCGCTTTGCTCCAGTAGCGTCGGTCTCGTTTGCTGCACACCGTTCTCACAGCGCATTCAAGGGCCAAAAAATGCCTGGCTTCCAGAATAGAAAGCCGCACGCGGACCGCAAGGTTCGAGTCGGGCCGCAACAGTAATGAGCACTTCGTGAATTGAAGTCTCTCCCGGTCCACGCAGCGGGCACATGGTGCATCACGCCGCGGACGCTGAGATGCAGATCATTTCCGTCTGGCGGCCGACGGAGGATTGATTTCCGCGATCCGCCGCAGGCAATCGGCCTCCGACTCGTGAGGACCGGACACAAATGTTCCACTGACTTTGATCGAATACCATCCAGACACCACGCCCAGCCGAACGGATTCTTCCAACTTGACGTGCCGCGGTGAGAGATTTTGCATAAGCTGCTTTCTGTTGAGAACCTGACATAGGCTCCTATTCCTCGTCACCGGCTCGTGCCAGCTCGGCTCTCGCCGTCGAGCGGCGAGAGTGCCGAGGCGACCAGAGTCGGGGCGCGCATATCGGTCGGCGCCAGATTCGCGCAAAGGTCGGGCATGTAGTGCGCGTTTGTCACCGTCTCGGGCTTATGATGACGAGAACCGCGAGATCGACCAGAGTCTCGCGACGAGACCAGCTCGCATCGTCGCATTGCGCATCCGCGAGCGACAGCGCGGACGCACAAGAGTAAGTCGTTGTTCGACCTCTAACGCACCGTGCGCGCTTTCCCGACAAATAGCTATCGGTTTCTCACGCAGACACGCTCGCTGCCGAATATCGCTCCGGCAATGCCTTGTATGTCGCTCGCGCGGACATAGTTGCAGAAGGTTGGCAGTCTCGAGACTCGACTGCTAGGGCCGAAAATAGAACAGAGGGCACTCATGAAATTCCGTCCGCTCCACGACCGAGTGGTGGTCAAGCGCATCGACGCCGAAGCAAAGAGCAAGGGCGGCATCATCATTCCGGACAATGCAAAGGAAAAACCCTCTCAGGGCGAGATCATGGCCGTGGGTGCGGGAGGCCGCGACGAAGCGGGGAAGCTCATCCCCATCGACATCAAGGTCGGCGACCGCGTGCTGTTCGGCAAATGGTCCGGCACCGAGGTCGTGCTCAATGGCGAAGACCTCATGATCATGAAGGAGAGCGATATCATGGGCGTGCTCGAAGTCAGCGAGTCCAAGAAGAAGGCGGCGTAATCTGCCGTTGTCCGATCCCGTCCTGAGTAGCCGGCGCAGTCGGCCTCTCGCAGGACGAGGTTCAAGCTTACCTGATGATCTCATTGCCCAGACGTCCTTCGGGACAGTCGCATGAGCATCCGTTCCCAAGGGGATCACAATGTCCGCCAAAGAAGTGAAATTCGGCGTCGACGCGCGCGACCGCATGCTGCGCGGCGTCGACATTCTCGCCAACGCCGTCAGGGTGACGCTCGGCCCGAAGGGCCGCAACGTCGTGCTCGACAAGTCGTTCGGCGCTCCCCGCATCACCAAGGACGGCGTCACCGTCGCCAAGGAGATCGAACTTGAGGACAAGTTCGAGAACATGGGTGCACAGATGGTGCGCGAAGTCGCCTCCAAGTCCGCTGACGCGGCCGGCGACGGTACCACGACCGCCACTGTTCTGGCGGCCGCGATTGTCCGCGAGGGCGCAAAGTCGGTTGCGGCTGGCATGAATCCAATGGACCTCAAGCGCGGCATCGACCTCGCGGTGGAAGCCGTGGTCGCCGACCTCGTCAAGAACTCCAAGAAGGTGACGTCGAATGAGGAAATCGCCCAGGTCGGCACCATCTCCTCGAATGGGGACTCCGAGATCGGAAAGTTCCTGGCCGACGCCATGAAGAAAGTCGGCAACGAGGGCGTGATTACCGTCGAGGAAGCCAAGTCGTTGGAGACCGAACTTGAGGTGGTCGAAGGCATGCAGTTCGATCGCGGCTACATCTCGCCTTACTTCATCACCAACGCCGACAAGATGCGCGTGGAAATGGATGATGCCTACGTCCTCATCAACGAAAAGAAGCTGTCGCAGCTCAACGAGCTGCTCCCGCTGCTCGAAGCGGTCGTTCAGAGCGGGAAGCCATTGGTTATAATCGCTGAGGATGTGGAGGGCGAAGCGCTTGCCACCCTGGTCGTGAACCGTCTGCGCGGTGGCCTCAAGGTTGCTGCAGTCAAGGCTCCCGGCTTCGGCGATCGCCGCAAGGCCATGCTGCAGGATATCGCGGTCCTGACCGGCGGCCAGGCGATCTCGGAAGATCTGGGTATCAAAATGGAGAACGTGACGCTTGCAATGCTGGGGCGCGCCAAGAAGGTGATGATCGACAAGGAGAACACCACGATCGTCAGTGGCGCCGGCAAGAAGGCGGACATCGAGGCGCGCGTCAATCAAATCAAGGCGCAAATCGAGGAGACCACCTCGGATTACGATCGCGAGAAGCTGCAGGAGCGTCTCGCCAAGCTCGCGGGCGGCGTCGCGGTCATCCGCGTTGGCGGCGCGACCGAGGTCGAGGTGAAGGAGCGGAAGGATCACGTTGATGACGCGATGCATGCGACCCGCGCGGCTGTGGAAGAGGGCATCGTCCCCGGTGGCGGCGTTGCCCTGCTCCGTGCTTCCGAGCAGCTCAAGGGCCTGCGGGCCAAGAACGACGACCAGAAGACCGGCGTCGAGATCGTGCGCAAGGCACTGTCCTACCCCGCTCGCCAGATCGCGATCAACGCCGGTGAAGACGGCTCGGTGATCGTCGGCAAGATCCTGGAGAGCAAGACATACGCCTACGGGTTCGACTCTCAGACAGGCGAGTACGTCAATCTAATCTCGAAGGGTATCATCGATCCGACAAAGGTGGTGCGTGTGGCGATCCAGAACGCCGCGTCTGTTGCGGCGCTCCTGATCACCACCGAAGCGATGGTTGCCGAGATCCCAAAGAAGACCGCGGCTGGCGGCATGCCTCCTGGCGGGGGCGGCATGGACTTCTAAGTTCACCCTCAGCCTAATAACGGAGGCCCGGCAGCAATGCCCGGGCCTTTGCTGCATTGATTGGTCGACTTTCATTCGCCTCGGGGAACGCCCGGACGCCATAAGAGTGAGGTGCCGAAAGCTTCAACGTGACTTCGGCAAGGTCTACCCGTGCAGAAGTTCGTGCGAGATTACTTCTTCTTCGCTTTGGATTGTTTTTCTGGCACCGGGCCCGCTGCGGCTTCCCGTGCCAGCCGCTCTGCCTTCAGCCGCTCGCGATTCTGAGCGAAGGCCTTCTCGGCGAGCGCGTGCTCGGACATCGCCTTCTCCGCCTCGACTTGGCGGAAGGCCTTGCGTGCTTCACGCTCCGCTCTACTGATTGGTTTGGTCGGTTCGTATTCACCAACTGTTGTCATCTTTTCCGATCTGATGCTTCGCTCGAATGGGTCAATTCTTGCTTTTGAGCTCGGCATCTCTCGCCAGGCGCTCGGCCCTGAGACGTTTATGGTTTTCCTGGAACTCTGGATCGGCGTGGCTGTCGGCTATCGTTTGCCGCGCCCCAACGGGGTTTTGCGCCTTTCGGTCCGCTTCGTCCGCGACCTGTTGCTCGGCGGAGCGCTTCCGTTGGGTCATTGCCAGATCCTTGCACCCAAGATTGATACAGGGGTACCCAAATCATTGGCTACCCAAATCATTCGTGGGGCCTATGATAGGTCGCCCACGCGGCGATTTAAATAGTGCGTGTGTCTGGACCAAGGCTGCAGTGCCTGGACGCCATTGTGTCACAGCATGCTCCACGCTAGAGCGGCCGCAGATGATTTCAGAGGTGAACACATGTCATATGTTTATAGGCTGAATGAAGACGTTCGCCACCAGCCCCAAGGTCCCCAGGGACGTGCAGCAACTGTTCCGCCAATGATCTACACCATCGTTCAATGTATGCCCATCGAGGCGGATGGACGTCTTAGATACCGCATCAAGAGCAAGTCGGAGAATATCGAGCGAATCGTAACGGAAGATCAACTGTCGTACTCTCAGTGATCCAGCTCCCATGACAACGGAAGGACTTTCGTTGTGCTGAATGACTCTCACAGCTGGTGCCGGCAGTCCCGCGTTCTATGGCGTGACTCGAACTTCTACGGACATCCCGGCGAAAGCACCGGTATTACCGACGAAGCTGAGACACCGGAATTGTCTGCCGGATGTCGCGCGCGACCGCGATCGGAATCAAGTTGAAGCCGCCGAGGCTGCGGTTCGTCGGGTCGAAAGTGATCCATCCGGCTCCCGGGACAAAGACCTCTGCCCATGCATGGGTCGATCCTGCGTCGCTAGATCCGAGGCTTCGTTGTTCTGGATTGTAAAGATAGCCGGAGACGATCCTGGCCCCGAACCCGAGCACGCGTGCTGCTTCAGTGAACAGCACCGCGAAATCCCGGCAAGACCCCCAGCCGCGATTTAGCGTTTCCACTGGCGTCTGAGTACCCTCATCCTCACGGCTCTGGTACCGGACAGCTTCCGAAACGCCGATGCTCAGGTCCCTGAGTAGGGACAGCGTGTCGGTCCGACTTCCTCGAACGAACCTTTGTGCCCAGTTTCGCAGGACTCCCTCCGGGTCGGCGAACCGGGGAAGAGCCAGGGCGCCGAGATCGGTCCATTCGTCATCAGAATAGCGGAATGGGTACGACATGGCCGAGACGGCGATGTCGAACACAGGCCACGCAACCGCGTCGAGCTGAAGCTCCGCGACGCTGGCGATCACCAGATTGGCGGCTGTCATCTGAAACGTCGCCGTTGCGATCGTATTGGAAAACACATCGTGTGCCCAGGTCAGGTCCGCATGCGGCGTTATCGTGACGTTGCTCGAAATCAAACGAAGCTCGCGGCTTTCGCGCGGACGAAGCATCAGACGGTGCGGCATCAGGCGCACCTGTTCGTTGAATCGATAAGTCGTCGTGTGAAGGACCTTCAGCGCAATCAACGAAAGCTCCAATCAAGGGCAGGATTGCACCAGAGTAGAAGGTGCAAATGTCGATCCACATGGCGCCCCCCAGAGTGGTCTGCGTTCCAGGCATTGCGCTTCTGCTGCCGCGCTCCAAGCTCCCGCGGCAGGCCAACGCTTGCTCACCACCCAACTCGCTGGTCCGAACTTCAGCGGGTGTTCGCGTCAGCTGCCCTGTCTATCGAAATGCCTGAGCATTTCGGCGGCATTTCCGAGGATCATTGCCTCTTGCATCTTTCCCGCGCGTTCCGCTCCAGGTGGCATGTTGCGGGCCCTGTCGAGTGCAGCCGTTGCTTTGAGGTTCAGCCTCCAAGTTAGCGACGGCTGAGTTAGCTCCGCCGGATCGAGCGACTTGTCGGCCGGAGCCGACGGCGTGGGCCTGGCGAGGTGAACTACCATCGAAGGATCATCGCAGAGACGATCAGCAGCACAAAAAAGATCGGTAGCAGCACCGGGGGGACGAGCCACTCATGAATACTGAACGCGGAAGTTCTTGACATATTGACCGCCTCTTGGTCGCGGCGGGAGCGCGATGCTCTCAGTTACCGATGATAGCCGAGGGGCGCGCGGTGATATCAGCAATATGGCGTCCCATCCTCAGAATAGCTAGGCCAACGCAACAATTTAGCTGATCGGGCTGCGCAGTGTCGCGCGGCCGGCATTTCTGAATGCGCTCAATTCCAGCCGCTTCACGATTGTGTCGTTTGCCATGTCGCTTGAGGATCCGACAAGCGAAGGCCGCGGATGGCGCCGCGGCCTTTTGCGTTCGTCTCCTTGGTCTCTCAGTACCGGTCGGTACCGATTCCGACGCTTACGCCGGGAGCGCGGAAGCCGATGCCGCCACTGTCCTCATAGCGGCGCCGCTCAATGTAACGCTCGCGAGGTGCATATCCGTAGGCATCGCTTCTTTCGCGGATGATAACATGTCGTTCGCCACGCTCGCGCCAGCAGCGACCGTCTTCGTTGCAGACCATCCGCACGTTTTGAATATTGCTCTCTGGCGTGATGGAAGCCCCGCGGGCAAGCGGGGCAGCTGAAGCGGCCGTCACGAGAAGCGTAGTTGCTGCGGCAGCCAAAGCTGCGGTAAAAATCTTCATGTCATATCTCCAAAGAGGAAAGAGGATTGTGTCAGGGAGCCAATAGGCTCGCGGCGCGATGGTTCCCCCTGACCAGGAATAGTTGTCAGCGGGGCCGATCTGTTCGCAGACGCCCGAGGCAGGTCGACCTGGCAGAACTTCAGGGACACGATCGCGGGCTGAACGACCGCGCCGATCAAGATGATGTGCTCTGTGTCGCACAGCCAGTGGCCAGAAAGGGCTCGGTTGGCGAGAGCATCGCAGGCTCCTTCCGCGAAATCACACGGGCCTGGTCGCCGTCAAAGATCGTCCTGACTAGCGTGCGCCCAAGCCACCTGCGCCGGCATTCAGATCCTCAGCCCCACCGGCCTTCTCGCAGGACACGCTTTTCGCGGGCTCCGGCATCAGCCTCGGCGACAGCCTGGATAAAAGGTTGAAGCCATGGAACAAATTCTCGTTCTGGTTGTTGTCAGAGTAATCCCCGAAAGCAGAGGGATTGAAGACGAAAAAATCAGCAGTCAAAAATGATCAAGTCATTGTCATCACTGGCAATTTTCATGCTCTTCGGAGCCTTGGTGATCGCTTCGCCGGGTTTTGCTCCCAAAGTGCAAGCGGATGAAGTCACGGCGCTGGCCAAAGCCGATCGGCTTGAAGGACGAGCCGTTGTCTCGAATTGCTCAACACAGGTCTGGCCGGAATTCGCCACTTCCTGTCTGCGACACGCAGGCTCTGGAGCGAAAATCGAAGAAGCTCGGCTTGTGACTGCCCGTCGATAGCCAGGCCCTGTTTGACCGTTGCCCTGAGCGATGAGCTTCGTTCAGCTTATTCGCCCCAATCAGTTCGAGTCAGAACACGCCTCATAGCGTTGAGATGAGAACTGCTCGGGCGCTGCGAATTAGCTCGCTATCCTTTATCGAAAAGCGCAGCAATGGCCGAACCGTGGCGACCGTCGGTCGCCGGGCAATCGGTCTATCGGCGTTCGCAAGCAGGGAGCTCTATCACCTCCCTCAGAGAAAGTGAGGTCGCCATGTCGAAGGATTCAACTCAGGTGCCGAACGTTCTCGTCGTGGAAGACGAGATGATCCTGCGCATGCGTGCAGTCGACATCGTGGAGGATGCCGGATTCTGTCCCGTCGAGGCTGTCAATGCCGACGAGGCAATCTCGATTCTCGAATCCCGCTCGGACATCGCGCTGCTGCTCACCGATATTCAAATGCCCGGCAGCATCGACGGCCTAAAACTCGCTCATGCAGTGCACGAGCGCTGGCCCTCGATAAAGATCATATTGGTTTCCGGCCAAGTGAAGCCGTCAGAGGCGGAACGGCCAGCCAATAGCCGGTTCTTCGGCAAACCGCTCGGTGTCGAGCAAATGATAGCCGAGTTGCAGGCCATGGTCGGCGCAGGTGCGCTGAAGATTGTTCCGGCCGCAAGCGACTGGACGGCGGATGGGGCGTTTCCCGCCAAGGTTGATCCCTCATCACAATCGGCACAGGAAGCATTCCTGTCGGCCGAAAACAACAGCCTGCGCTTGCTGCTCGAACAAGCCGAGATAGATGCGCGGACCCTGATGATCCAAGCTGGGATCGACGCCGAGCAGCGAAGCGCCGCCGACAAACTGCAGAAGCTGATCCTTGGGGAGCTTCATCATCGCGTCAAGAATACACTCGCGATGGTTAGCGCGATCGCATCCCAGAGCTTTCGCGGAGCGCCGAGCATCGAGCACGGACAGAAGGCAATGGAGGGTAGGCTGCTTGCACTGGGGCGGGCGCATGATCTGCTGATGCAGGTAAGTTGGGCTGATGCGAGCCTTACTCACACACTGAGCAGTGCGACCGAGCCTTACGACAGTCCCGGAGACAGACGCTTTCATTTTAATGGACCGGATATCAGGATTACCTCCGTTGCTGTCATCGCCCTTGCAATGACGTTCAATGAGCTGTGCACCAACACGACTAAATTCGGAGCGCTGTCCGTGTCCTCAGGCCGCGTCGAGATTTCATGGGGAATCGACGAGTTGACGCAGAGACTTCGCCTTGTCTGGACAGAACGGGGAGGTCCCACGGTCGAGCCGCCAACGCGGCGAAGCTTCGGTACCCGGATGATGGGGTCTCTCGGCCAGCAATTGTCCGGTCAGGTGGGCCTCGCCTATGAACCGCACGGCTTCATTTACTCGTTGGATGTGCCGCTTAGCTCGGTCGCGGTGTCCGGTTGAAGACTGTCGCTGCAGCTCGGAAAGGCTTCATGGTTTCCGCACACAGCAAGAACTGGCGAGAAAGCGGCTTTCGTCGGCGGGCGCAGTGCTCGGATTTCGCACGGTCCAATGGAGGTTTTCCGTCTGCGATCTGCCTGGATTCCAATAGAGTGGTCCCCTGGATACCGCGAGGAGCTGTACCATCAAAAGGAAGGCATAGACATGTACCCGAGTATTGTGTGTGCTCATTTATCCTGCCAACGCTTTGGCATGTCATTCGACCTGCAATTGGGGCTGACTCACGTCTGTTAACTTCTTTGATAAGCTTGTGGTCTCCAACGGGAATCAACGCCATGCGAGCCGGAATTCGAATTTCGTCGCTTGTGCCGAGTGGGTTCGTTGTTGAGAGTGTAAGTGATTCATCTGGCTTGATTATTTTAGCCGTCCGATCCGAAGTCGAAATGGCCGAGTGCCCCTTGTGCGGCTCGAGATCGCGACGAATCCATAGCCGATACGACAGGCAAGTCGCGGATTTGCCCTGTGCCGGCAAACAAATACGCCTTCGCGTGATTACGCGACGGTTTGTTTGCGAGATACCTCATTGTCGGCGGCGGATTTTCGCTGAACGATTCGGGGACAACGTTCTGCCCACCCGGTCGCGCCGGACGGCACGGCTGGAATGCATCGTTCACCATTTAGGGTTGGCACTCGGCGGCAGACCAGCAGCGAGCCTTGCCAGGCGGCTGATGCTGCCGGTCAGCCACGATACGTTGCTTCGGGTCATACGACGGCGGGCAGCCCGACGAACCGATCCTCTGAGCGTCGTCGGCGTCGACGATTGGGCCTTTCGACGCAATCGCCACTACGGTGTGTTTCGGCATGGAATAAGGACCCCGTTTTCGGGGTGATCGGCATCCAATCGGGACCCCGGGATAAGGGTCCACAGTGGCTTCCATCGAGTCATGGA
>NZ_JADPJR010000128.1:0-19637 GCF_023073535.1 Bradyrhizobium sp. 179
CTGAACTGAGTCGCTGCATAAAACCCCCGTTCTGACCGTGTCGCGAGGGGGTCAATTCCTCGTGTCGTCAGGGGGTCAATTTTCCACGTCGCCCGACACTATTCAGCGATTCTGGCAGAGCTAGCGTCCTCGCCTGCCGAACGGCGATCCGTCTTACATTCGTACATAGAGCCTGACGAAGACGACCGCGCAGAGGGAAAGAAACTTCCAACTGCGCGCACCATGCCATCGCCGGCCTAGTTCGCGACGGGTAACGACTGAGGCTCGCGCCGTCCCGACGCTGAGCGCGTCGGCTCGGCGGGTGGTGAAAACCAGCGGTCGGGTTGCCACCGATCACACCGGCTGCAAGCGCTTGCTGTCCTTGTTCATTATCGTCTTAGGTAGCTGAGCGTAATCAGCAACAATACGCCATTTCCTTCGAAATTCGGCTGTGGTGAAGGGAAACGCCGTCTGTTCGTTCAAAATGATCGGCCCCGTTCGTGGAAGGTCTTCACGCGTGATCTTGTCGGAAGGCTTGTGGCAATAGAAGGCCAACTCCTGCATGACCATAGGTGCCTTGCTGAGGTTACCGATCAAGGTAGTTCGTCGTCTTCGACCTCGTAACTGAAGATTCAACTTGTCGTCTATGTCTTCCCATCGAAGGCCGTCATGCCATTTCCCATATTCTGGATGGGTAACGTCAGTGTCGATATGCGCTGACGCGGGCACGTAAATTCCGATCACGTTCTTCTGGGTCAAACGAAAATCAACCTGAATCGCTTGCGCCAGTGCAAACGACTCCCAGCCCATTTGACGTGCTGCGTCCCTGAAGGCATTTATCTGCACATCTGAGATTGGTTGACTACGTAAGATCGGCTTCTCAAATCGGATGTTGCTTAGTGCAGCAGAAGGTCGCCGGCACTCGCGATCTTCAAGCATTACGTCGCCGTAGCGGAAGAGAACGCGCAGTCTTGTAACTAGGGAGTGAGCTATCGCTACTTTCCCCGGTCCGAGCCAATCTCTGTGCCATGCCATCAAGTCGCGCGTCCGTATTCGTTCGAGCGAGAGACTGCCGTGTTCGCGAATTAAGCGATCATACAACCTTGTTTGCCTGGCCCGGACAGCATGATTGAGAGTGGCAAAGGGCGAGTCAGGATCGGCACGGAATTCTTCAATCAACTTATGAAGCGTGTAACGCATCGCGAGACCTCAAAATGAATGGAGGAGCAAAACGATCAATAGTATTGCTCCGACGATACCAACAATGCCCTCCGCGTTCACGCGCGTACCCAAGATTGCTATTTCAATTCGCTGTTGCTGACGCATGGCTCATTCCTGACCGGCTAAGGTCCCGACCTTCGGGACAGTCAAGCTGAATTGAATGGATGCTGCGCGTCGGGGCAACAACGAGCCAAGTGAAAATTTGCAGCTAGGAAAATCAGACACTTAGCTTACTGGGGTGGCATCATCGCTCATGGCGAAAGAGCGCTGCGCCTCTTTTTGCTCGTTTAGCTCCAAACGCTATGCCCATAACAGACTGATATTGTTTGCGACTCCGTGCCCGGCCCCCGAGTGCTCGGAGACGGGTTGAAGAGACAGCCGCTGGCCGATAGAAATCTATCGGTTGTTCAACGTTTTAAGACACATCAGCGCTCTTTGCGGTAGAGCACTGGGCACAAGGGGGCGTTCAATGCTTACAGCTTTAAGGGCTTCGACCGGGGTCTCCGAAAATTCACACGTCCCCAAAATGGAGAATCCAAAACCGTCCTCGCCGGCGGGCTGAGGGTCGGGGGGCTGTGGTCGGCTCGCTCCAGAACGGCTACTGCGACGGGCGCGCTAAGCACCTTGGCCGTCTTCAAATTTATGGGCGGCCTGCGGTCGGTTATGCGGCACCATCAGTCCAACTGGGGGAATACTTGCTATCCTGGTTGTATCATCGCAGAGTTGTTCCTGTTGCGCGTACGGTATTTTGATGAGGGGGGCTGCATGAAAACAGAAATCGTTGTTGCAATGATTGCTGCGGCAGCATCCATCGGGGCCGTGATCTTTACTGCTATCACCAGCAACCAAGTCGAAGAATTGAAGATTGAGGCTCTAAGGGAAAAGGAACTATCTGGGTATCGTGAGCCGCTGGCGCGCGCGGCTTACGACCTCCACAGTAGAATTCACAACATTCTAAAGCAAAATCTAATCGGCGCCTTCCTCTTGAGAGGAGATGAGCGCGAGAGAGCTTATGTCATCAACAACTCTGCTTTCCTGATTGGTCAGTATCTTTGTTGGACCGAACTGACGCGCAGAGAGATTCAGTTCATTGATTTGGGCAGCACGGAAAAGACGAGGAGACTTACAAAGCTACAAGACGAAATCTCCAGCATCTTCGGTACGGACCGATACCAAAAGCCGTTTCGCTTATTTGCTGGCGAACAGCGGGCAGTCGGTGAAGCGCTCATTGAACACGGCGCGAAAGGGCCGCAGTGCATCGGGTATGGAGCGTTCCTAAGGAGTCTTGATGGCGTCACCAATCCGTTCATTGACGGGCTTCGTAAGGATGTATCGTCCTTAGAGCAAAATCTTGAGGCTGGAATGGCGCGACTGACCCATCTAAGTAATGCGCTCATCGATCTGCTGGATTTGCTCGATCCCGACTACGTGAGGTTCGATAAGGACAAGCGAACTAAACTTTAGATCAACGGTGCACGGTGGGTACTCAATCCCTGGCACTCTAAGGGCTTCGACCGGCATAGAAAACTTCGGGCATCCACATAATGGGAATCCAGCTACTTCCTCCCGGCTGCCGCTTGTTAAGTTCCAAAGCAATTAGTGACCATCATCGCCCTCGAAACGGCTTCGGCCGAAGGTCCTTGTGTTCCGCATGGGCCATCCCACTGATGTACCCGTACCACCCGCAATCGTTACAGACGAGCACATGGCACCTACCGGGATTCCATGTGGCTGAAACCAATATCGATTTGTGGCTATCATTGTAGCAACTACTACAGAGGCTGTGCGATGGCTCGCCGTTCTCATGCCCTTCTTTAACCTTGTAAGCGAGCACGCCTGATCCCATATCGGTGAGAGCGTACCGCTGCTTGTCGGCCTCCCACGACTTCAAGAGAGCCAATTCCTTTTCAAGGTTGCCAAGTTTTTCCAGAAGCGCGGATTGAGCTTCTTGAGCATCCAGAATCTTTTGTTGTAGCTCCATCCGAGCATCGTTGAGCCTGACGCGATCATCCACATCCTTCAGCCCCTTTGTGAGGTCGAAGGCAGATTTCAGTGCAGTGATCCCAATCATCGCTTCGCCGACCATTGGCAGCTCCTATTTTTCAGTGCGCTTAGTATTTCGAAGCTCTATCAGCCAAGAGGCGGCGTCGCTTGCTGTGGCTCGCCACGGAACGCACGAACCTCGCCGGGCAATTCAAATACGTAGCGCAAAAACATTTCTGTAAAAAAGCGCAGGGACTTCGCATCGTCTTCAGCGAATTCGTCGGGATCGTGAAGAGCGGCATTACCTTCGACTCTTACGTGATCGGCCCAACTTCGGATGTCTGGTGTGATCCCGTGATTTTCGTGCAGCCATTCCAGCCTTTTAAAGAAAGTTGCGTTTGCTGGCACGCCAATCATGGCCTTCGTAGCTATATCGAGGGCTGATCGGTACATCGCGACCGCCGAGTTCCACTTTCCTCTGGTGAATGCATCTTCACCTTCTAAGAAGCGGGCCTTAACCGGTCCAGGCGTGTGTGTCGGAGCAGTTAACTCCACACGACCAGGCCAGATAGATGGCACGGCGAACATCGGCTCGATGTTGCCAGCAAGAGCGGCGGGCTGTTGCCCTGCAACAGAAAGGTCACTTTGCTTAGCTCTGAAGCAAATGGGGCCATTGCATCCTCCGCATACGGCGCAACAATTCCATAAATCTCCCTGAGCCGGGACCTGGGCGTTCCAAGTGATTTGAAAGGAAGAGTTTTCCGCTGGGCAGTGGGGACAATTTCGCAAGATGACGGCCATGCGACCATTCCGAACTATCGTTTTTCATAGAAATGAGGATTGTCTTCGAGCAACTGAATCGGCCTAATCCATTCTTGATCTAATGCCTCGCTTACCTTCGATTCATCCATTATAACAAAGCCGGTTACAAAAAGGCCGGTTCTGAAGCGTGCCAAGCAACCAAACAGTCCCTCTTGTTCATTTGCCGCGTAACGATATTCGAAGGTTTCGGCCGCATTCCACTTTCCTTGAGTCAGCGTGCCGTAGTCGGGAAACAATTCGAAGAAGATGGTTGGAATTCCGTGCTTCGCAAAATCTTCTTTCGACCGCCAATGAGCAGATACGAACCCGACATTTGGAACCGGCTTTTTGAAGCGCTCGAAATACAAGCAGAGGGTTGCCTTGTGGGCGAATGTTTAGTTGCCTGATCGTTTGCTTGCCGATTGCAGCTACTCCCGCGTCGTCTGGCACAGCGACACCATAAAAACGCAGGTGATCGATAGCTTTGCTACGGTCCAAATGATTCAAGGAGGTCCATTCCTTGATTAGCTCAGGCGCCTGGATCCTTACCTGATTGACAAGTCGACTATGATCCTGCCGCTCTTGCTCAGGACTATGGTAGTTCCACCGACTAACCATCGAAGCTGTAAGATCAGCCTTGCTAGTGCCGTTGTTGCAATCATGGCAAGCGGGAATCACCAGTTTGTCGGGCCGATGAGAATTATCAAACAGAGCTTTCGGCGGCATATGTTCGCGCGTCGTGCTGAGTCGTTGACCGCCGCACATCGCACATTGAGGAAACTGCGCAATGAACTTTGCGGTCGCACTTTTCTTGAGTCTAGCCTCGCCCATTCGAAAGCATCACTCAAGTTCGGAGCGGAATGTTCGTAACGTGAATCCTCTCAAACGGTCTCTCCACCCCCGCGCCCGCAAGAATACTTGCAAGCGCTTCGCAAATTGGGAACGGAAACTGCGTCGGCCCAATGGTCACGTTGGAGAGCAACGCCGGGATTTCGATTCCGGTCAGCCCTTTCTCCGGCCGATCCGACAATGGCAGCCTGTATACTGGCTGCGGTATCCCATCGATTGTGATGGTCGCATCGGCGATCAAGTCCGACTTGAAAATCCCTGGCAAGTAAATCAAACGCCATTCTCGTTCCTCTTCAAATCCATGATGCTTGATGCAAATCGCGGAAAACATCAAAAGAACAAAAATTGAATTGACGACTTGCTCGCGCTTAAGCGTCTTCAGAAACTCAATTTCCTTCGCGGCGCTCACAACTACCTTCAATATTCTTGGACTTGCTTGTCACGCAAGTAAGCTACTGGACTCGCAAAGAAGCCCACAAATGGCACGTTTCTGAAAAACGGCTCCTTGTTTAGCACTAAAGCAACGCCCGCGCGCCCACGACCGTAGGCTCTCCACATCGACAAGCGCCCCATAGAGTCGTTCTCTGGGTCATGCTCGGACAAGCAAGCTACATATGTGCGAAAGACATTAGACTGATAGTGTGCATCATAGAGTTTGAAGGCATCGTCGGCGGCGCCCGGATGGCTTGCGTCAAAAGCCGCAATGAATCTCTTCAGAAGCGCCTTCTCGTTCTCCATAAAGGAACGATAGACAAGATCATGCCCGTGCTGCACTTCTCTGTAGTCATTCATGCAAACGGTGCTTCGCATGATGAATGCTTTTTCAGTGAGAATGCGAACAGCGTTTTCAGCGCTGGTGTAATGCACCAGTTGCCGCGGACCATCGCGGAGGGCAACTCTCGTTTCCCAAAAATGGGGAAAGAAAAGCTCGCTGATCCTCTGAAGCTCGTCGGGGTTAATGCTATCGGGCATTCGTCCGCCATCGATCCCTAGTAGCGGTTACTCACACACAACCTATGGTGTATCGAATCTCAATAGCCGTCAGCTCGCCATTCGAATTTTCCTCAAGTTTCTAGTCCCACCAATCTTTCCGATCACGCGGCAGCACCCGCCCCCGCGCGTAACCGGGCGAAGCCAGCTCTTCCAAACGACGTTCAAGGAATTCATTGGCGACGATCAGCGCCTTGACCGCCTCTCGTGGGTCGCCGCCGCACGCCTCAATGGCTTGGTCGGCCGCTCGTTCTAGGTCGTCGGGAAGGAATGGCTGGCTTGGGGGGGGCTGGCATCAGATCAGTGTACCAGCTTTGTTCTTGTTCGCAATATGTTCTTCAATGCTGACTCTTAGAACCACATCGACAGGGCTCTCGACCTAAGGTTTATTAAGAAGCGTGGAACGCCTTATGAGAGGAAATTGCTATGCCTCGCGCTATAAGCAGTCTTGCCTTTGCATTTTCGTTCGCTCTCGCTATTGCGTCTCCAGCATCTCCTCTGAGTTGCAAAAATTGTACGCAGCTTTCGCTGAAGGACGGAAGCTTCAAAGTAGCTCAGTCCGGGAATTGCTGCACTAGCTGCGGTGGTAATACCGCTTGTACAAATTGCAAATCCGGTGAGATATGCGACAGGGCGTGTCGCGGGGGAAATAATCCCGGCGTTTCGTGTCATCCGGCAGGGCGCTAATTGTATAGCCTACTTTAACAGGCAGCGGGTGCGCGAATAAGGCCCCGGAGCGTGGCTTTAAGGCCGTCTGCCACTGGGCGAACGAACTTCCAACGCTCACCTTTCGTGGCAATTTGCTTTAATCCGGGCCCGAAGTTCAACGCGCACGCGTCTCTCACTCTCGCAGCTGCTCTGCTTGATCAACGGAGTGCGGGCGAATGGCAAGGAAGCACGCAAGGTTGCTGACAAGGAGCGCGTAGACTTCGAACTGCCGTTGTCGCTGATGTGATCTGGATTGACCAGATACACTCAAAACTTCCGGCAGATCGCAACTCTGCTTGCTGCGACCAGCGTTGGGTGAATGGTCTGGTGACCGTTGACAGGCAACCAGATCGATGATTGGAAGGGAGTACAACTTATGCGGGTCCGTAGCATGTTGCGCATTTTAATTGGCGTGATCATCCTTGCATGCGTTATCGATGTTGCGGATGCACAATCTTGCTTCTATGTCGATCCGGGATGTCCTGATCGCTGCGACCGAGGGCACGCGGCGTGCTACGCCAACAAAGCTCAAAGCCAAGCTTGGTGTGATAATCAAAGAAGTAGTTGCCGGAATTCTTGCGAGCGTCGTTGCTCGCCAGCACCTGTGCCGACCCCAAAGAGCAAGTAGGTTCGCCCACTCCGAGAAGAACGACGAGTTGACCCGGAGTTCCACTCCTTCAGCCCGTCGCAGGTGGCTGCGATCACCTCAACTGCGATAAGCAGTGATTATGAGGAACCAAGCCCTAATGTGCCTAGCCGATCTGCTCCCGGTCGAGAAAACAAAATAGGAATCTTTCTTTGAAGATCGCGAGAAATTGCAAGAAGCCTTGACAGTCACTTAGACCAAGGATGTGATAAGGGGCGCCATGCCGCAGCAGTGATTGTTGGCATTCCGCATGCGTACCGCTCTGGTTTTCATTATTTTCAATCAACGCCGTTACGCAGCTAGTAGCGACATTACACTATTCAAAACGTGCGGCTACGAAAGGTAGTCGCAGCCCACGGGCTATCAATGCGAGCCTGTCTCTGCATGCCAACTGCAAACGCCTTGCTTTCAAATTACTATCGAGGTGGAGGCTCTGTGGTCTTGTGAGGCACAGAACAACCTTTGCAACAACAATTGTGCAAGTGCAAATGATGAAGCCTCGTGAAAATAACGTGATTAGAATCGTGGCGGTGCTGATGTTTGCTCACTGCTTTAGTGTGCCACCAGCAAATGCTCAACACGCTGAAATCGAAAACCTTCTCGCGACGTGCGATTATCCGCAAGTAATGGGACAAGCGAGTATTGGCTTTCGCGATGCGTCTCTTCTGGAATTCGTGCTCGTGGACTTTTTCAAGAAAACTACGGTCCAAATTCCGGTTACGAGGACGGAGGCCACTGATCGTTACGGTTTTCTTGAACTAATTTGCAGAGAACCCGGCTGTATAACAATCGCGGAAGCACCATTGCAAACGGGTGTTCGCTCTGATGTTCGACGACGCTCGTCGTATTCATTCCCATACTGCGAATCCAGAGAAGTTCGATCCCTTGTGAGGCTCTTCAATCAAATTCAATGAGTAAGATAGCTCCACATTTAAAATGCGTCGTCCCGCTGTTGTTGATCTCCAGCGCTGCTGTTTGTGATGAGTTAGAATATCGAGATGAAAGCGCCTACGTTGGGAACGGGGTTGTTGAATGGAGAGTGGTTCTTCGAAACAATGGTTCTCGTCGAATGTGCTGCATGGTTGATATGGAAGCTCCGGTTTTCCGCTTTGGGAACCGACTGATTGCCTCAGATAGGCGGCGAATTTGCGTTTACCCCGGCAACGAGAATTATGCGTCATTGGTAGGGGTAACTACCCAACTTGGCTCGACGGGGAAATGGGACGGTGGGCTCCCCAAAAATCAACAGAAGAAATCGAACGACGCGCCCTTTGGCGGGGACATTGTTGAGGGCAAGCATGGCACAACTTATTTTAGGGTCTATCAATGCACCCCTTGAGCTTCGTGGCACGCGCAAGGGCGAAAACGTTTTTAGCACTATTTGTTGCAGCGTCCCTTCATCCCGCTACTGCTTGCACCGTCGCGGAGCAAACGAGTCTCCTCAGAGTTGTTCAAGGGAATGCCTGTAAGTTGCAGGCGGGTCAGATCGCAGTTTGTAGACTTCTGGCGTTAGAAGCAGAGATACCTTTGACTGATGTCCAGGCAATCGTCGGACCTAGTTATATCACCTTCGCATGCCACATAGGAGCTTGTATCTTCGCGAAACCAATGGAGCTCTCGCCACTCCCCCCGATCAACTTTGACATGTCAGGCCCCATCACTCCCATGCCGATTGCGCCCCCTGGTTTCTATCCGAATGCTGATCATGGCTACTATCTCGCTGACCTGTCATTGCAGACGGTTGCTCTTAACGGCACGACACAAGAGGCATTGCGAAGATGTTTCGCAAATCAACCGACCCCAATAGAGCCGTGGCCGTCAACGTCGCCACCGGCAAAGAACTCGAACTCACGCCCGGCGATAGTGCTGCCGCAGTAGCTTGCACGGACAGAAACGCGCAGTTGAAAGACTCAACTCGACGCCCGAAAGCCGCTCGTTACACATAGCAACTACGTTGGTGGCTGGCCTTAGTGAGGGCGTTGCACTCCCCAGGGACTAGGCAATTCGCGGGCTTGGCTTATTGCCTCATCCGAGAGGGCAGGAGGTTGTCTAGTCATGCCCCATGGATCAGCGGCATTGCGTTGCTGCGGCATCCGTTTTTCAAGGGGCTTCGGGAGGATTTAGGATGACCGATGCTTTCGACCAATGGAGAAATTGGGCGGAGAAACCTCCGGGTGATCGGCGCACAATCCCGGCCGAATTGTATCATGCTGTCATGAGACTTCAGCCCGAAGATCGGCTTGACCGTGAGAAAGTCAACTCGGCGGCGCAGCAGCTACATAAGGTAGTCTGGATTTGCGAGAACGCACACAAGCGGATTGGCGATGTGGATTGGATAAAAGTTTTTGACACCGAAGGCGCGGCTAACAGGTGGCTTGCTGAAAATGATCCCGAAGCGGTCGCGTGGGCTTATCCGGTCGAACGGGAGGATAGCCATGGCTAGTGTGTGGTTATATGTCAGCGTGTCGAACGAATGCGTGAAGGTTTTCGCCTCTTACGACAGTGCCATCAAATGGCTGAGCGAGAACGATCCTGAAGGCGCCGCCGTAGAATATCCAGTCGAAGACGAACAGGCGCCATCCATAATCCCAAAGCGCACTGATGTGCAGCAACTTGTTAGTGCGCTCCTACAAGCGCCCGCAGTCTTAAGCGATTACATAGCACCCGGGCCCGGAGACCCAGCCTCAACGGTCGATGAGCTAATGGATGTTCTGACCAACGATGACGTGCTCGGAGCGATATCGAGGATTGAAGGGCGGCAGCGTTTTGGGTTGGTTCAGACCGAACACGCCGATTGATTTTGTCTTTTCGCGGCCAGCGCTACAGGGTAAGATGCTGACTATTCTTTTGATTATTGCCAAGCCATTGCATGACGGACCATTCAGTACATCGCTGTACATCGTGCGATAAGCCGCGACGATTAGTTGCTCGCGAGCAAGTCGCGCAACGGTACGAAATCGTTCTTACGAATGCCCTGGTTGTAAGGAACGTTTTGAAAATGGTTGAGCGTACCGAACCCACCATTCCGCGTTCACGCCACGGCTATTGATGCGTTCGCTCGCGCCGTTTCCCCCTGAGGAGGTCTTCGTTGGTGCAGGTGAAAACCTATTGGTTCTAAATCGCTCAAGTCGGCTCACGGCGAATTTGACGCGGGTACCGGCACAGTTGTCTCAACTGAGACGTACACCCACTATGGCGACACAATTCACAGATGATGGACGGTCGGAAGCCTTAAGGCTTGGGCGTGAATTCGCGCATGAACTTGCTGGCGTGCTCGATCTGCGTTCGCAAGAAATCTGCTTGGAGAGCGACGACCTCTTGCATATCTTGCGCGGCAGAAAGCTTGCGCGCATATTCCAGAGCGGTCGCCACGTTCTGTTGTGCGAAGCTCAGTGCAAGATCACCGGATAGCGGAAGTGCCAAGCTGGCTTGTTGGAAGAAGAACGAAAACGCCTTCTCTGTCTGATCGATAGTCTTTTCCACTAGCCCGCGCACTTCACGCGGCACTTCAACCATCTGGTTCTTCATCTTTATTGCCATCGGATAGGCGTGAAGCGCAGGTTACGGGCCTCTAGCTCGGCTTGAAGCTGTTGGGCATATACGCGGACATTTGGACCGATAAAGCGATATAGCGGCCGCCAGCCGCTTCGTCGGCCGCGACTTGCCGCTGGATGCTATTCCACAAGGCAAGTAAGGATGTGTCTGTTGAATTTTTGAAGTTCATCAGTTCCCCTAAGCCCTGCCGTGCAGATGGTAGCAAAAGGGTCGGTAAGACCGAAGCGCGAACAACGACTGGCTAACCAGCCCGTCCGGTTAGCCAAGCGCTATCGCTAAGCCTATACGAATTCAGGATTTTGCTTGACGGATGGCGCTCCCTAGGGGAGGCAAAGCACGACACGACAAGCCCAAGCAAAATCAGAGCAAATCAGCTTGGCTGCTTCGTCTCTGCTACCATGTGCTGCAAGGCTAACTTCTTGTAGTGGCAACACCACCGTCCAAGGATTGGTCGAAGCCGTCCTCCGGTGGACCAAATGCGGCGGCGAAGCTCTCAGCGAGCTTGATTAAAGCGTGATGGCATTAAGTTCGATAGCCTGAGTTTTTGAGGTAATTGGCGCATTCGTCGGCGGTGAAGGCATCGAGTGCGTGGCCGATTGCGGCGCAGACCGCATCGACGGTTCGGGCGGCAGCTTTGCGGAGCAGATGCTTGAGCTTGGCAAATACCTGTTCGATCGGGTTCAGGTCGGGCGAGTACTTTGGCAGGAAGAACAGTTTGGCGCCGGCCGAACGGATGAGCTGGCGAACTGCTTTGCTCCTGTGGCTGCCGAGATTATCCAAGACGACGATATCGCCGGGTCGAAGGACCGGCAGGAGAACCTTCGCGACATAGGTGCGAAAGCTCACGCCATCGATCGGCCCCTCGATGAACCATGGCGCATCGATCCGATCATGGCGCAGGGCCGCCAGGAAGGTCATGGTCTTCCAGCGGCCGTGGGGAACCTTGGCGTGAAGTCTACGCCCGCGCGGCGCCCATCCCCGCAAGGGCGCCATATCGGTCCTGGTCCAGGTCTCGTCGATGAAGACCAGCCGCTCAGCTTCGACGCGACCTTGATATTTTGCCCACTGGGCGCGCCGCCGCGCGACCTCGGGTCGATCCCGTTCGCCAGCCGCCACGCTTTTTTTTGAAGCTGAGCTTCTCGGCATGCACGAAGTCCCACACCGAATGGTAGTCGACCTTCAGGCCGCGTCCGGCAAGCTCGGCAACGAGCCCGCGTATCGTGAAATCGCCCTCCTTGATCCGTTGCGACAGCCAGACCGCATGCTCTCCCGAAACCGCCTTCGGCTTATGACCGCCCATCTGGCCCGGAGCAACGCTCCCGGTCTCATCGACTCGCTTCATCCAGCCAATTGCGGTGCTGATCGCGACCCCAAACTGCTTGGCTGCCCGATTGCGGGACATCCCGCCCTCAACCGCGGCCACGACACGCTGGCGAAGATCCAGAGAATAAGGCTTGCCCATCCATGCTGGCCTCCCGCCCAGCCAGCATGGTGAATCAGAAACGAACTGATTTGGGAATCCCAAATCGATTCAACCAAACCCCATCCCGCTTTAGACGCACGGCATCTGGCCACAACGAGACACCATGCTTGGCCAACGAACACACTCACCTAGGAGCCCCTGATTGCGTCGATTGAGACATTGCAGCGGGGTCGAACTCCGAAAACCGAGCAAAGATCTCTTCGATTTCTGCGAACGGCGAGTTCGTCATCTCATTGGTAGCTTTTATGAAGGCGTTCTTGAAGCGCCCAAAATCCAGCCCGCAATGCCTGTTCGAGCAGAAAATCTGTAAGATTGGCCGCCCAGGAACCTTTGCTCTCCAAGTGCCGTCCGAAAGGCTCGCTTCCAACTCGGTCATAGTCTGACGGGTGAAAGTGGCTATGTCATCAGCAGAAAGAGCCGCAGTAAGCCGCAACCGCTCGGAAGCAGCCTCTGCTTCAAAGAGCGCAATAAGCTCGTCCGTTGATCGACCTTGGCTTCCCTTAGGCATGAGATCGACGTTTCCAGCGCGCTCGCGAAAATGAGCACTCACCACGAGTGCTGCTGCGTATGACAATATCTCGCGCGCAATCGCTTTCAGGCGCTCGTCGATAGCAGCTGGATCGCGGAGCCACGAACGCTCCGATGCCTCTGTTTCAAACGGTTCAAACATTCGGGCGATTACTGTCGCCTCCAAAAAGTAGTTCTCTAAGTGATATCGCTTTAGTACTTGCATGCGGCCTTGTGACGACTCCGTGAGCCTGCTCAAATCGCGGCTCGGCGGCACTGCATCGGCGTCACACAACATGAAGAAGCTGACACCCCATATTGTTTTCTTCAGCACCAGATCGTTGAGTGACCCAAATGACTGGATGAACCCCTTACCCCCACTTGGGACCAACACGAGGTCTGGAAATCGACCTCGCAGCACTGCGCCGTAGGTCTGCTTATCTAATGAGCCGTGCTGTCCCTCGATCAGGACAATCTTTTTTCCGAGCGCCACGATGCCTATCGATTGCCCGACAAGTCGCAGTGCTTGGTGGGTTTCATCGTTTTCAGTAACTTGGATCGCCTGATTGATTGGCGGCTCCTTCGGAGGAGCAATGAAAATGACCGAGTTGTCGAGAGAGGCTGATATGATTTCGGCTGAATGGGTGCAGAAGATGAATTGATTTCTTGCACCCGCGGCACGAAGCGTTTGAATTAGACGATAACTGAGTTCAGGGTGAAGGTGCAGTTCCGGCTCGTCGAACACAACGATGCAGTCCGAAGGTTTTCTCAGCAAGAAATCGAATACGATATTTACAACCTCTCGTTCACCGGAGCTGAGCGCTGTGATTGGAAAACTTTGGCCTTCATAGGTATAAAACAACTGTGACTTTTGCGCTTCCGGTTCTTCAAGTTCTTTTGGAGCTAACAACCTTCTGAACGCATCCTTAAACGGAACCAGCGGATCAGGAAAATCGTCAGGGTTGATCGAGACCAACTTAGTTTCATTTTCTTGCGACGCTTGGTCTTTCCCTTCTCGCGCGCGGATCAATTCCTCGAAGCGCAAAGATATTCGTTCGCGCCTATTCCTCACCTTTCTAAAGATCGACAGAACAGTATCGTTGAAGCGCTGCGTAAGGGGGGTGAAGCCGAAGTTCCACCCCAACTCTTCCAGGAATGGGTCCGTGTAATCCCAAGTGGGTTGCCATGGTTGAATGTTGGTGATTTTTCTGTCGCTCTCAAAATTGAGCAAGCTACTTTGAGTGTCGGCACGGGTTCGCCCTGCCCGCTGGAGCGTCTGACGAAGAAGTTGCGCGTCTTGCTGAACCCGCGTGTCGAGGATTTGCTTACCCCACGCAACTTGCTCCGAAGTGGCCGTCGCCTCCACCATCACCCAGTTGTGCGCGTTACCGCCCGGATTTTGGAAATGGTTGAGGAGCCACTGTAGGAAGCGACTCTTCCCGACACCGTTTGGCCCTGCCAAAACCACTACGTCGGAGAGACCAGCAGCCTCCACCAGCTTTATGGGCTGAATGTTCTCCGCGTGGAACGCAATCAGTCTCATTATTCCCCCACCTACTACCCACTCGGGCCATTCCCGCGTGCGCTCAACGAACATTCTAGCAGCAGGCGACACAACTTTTAGGGGTGCACGGCCGGTTACACACATTTTCCGGTTGACTATCCGTGAAGAACGCCGTACACAAATTGATCTAACGTCCGTTGCGTCGGATTGAGTACAGAGGCATTTGGGCCATGGCGAGTGGCAAGATCATTAGCTACCTCCGTGTTTCTACGGACAAGCAGGGCCGCAGCGGTCTCGGCATCGAAGCACAGCGGGAAGCAGTCACGAGCTATCTCAACGGCGGTCAGTGGACGTTGGTGGCTGAGTACGTGGAAACGGAGAGCGGCCGGAAGTCTGACAGGCCCAAGCTCGCAGCAGCGCTCTCGCACGCCAAAGCCATCGGCGCGAAGATGGTCTTCGCCAAGCTCGACCGCCTCACGCGCAATGTGGACCTCTTGCGCTCCCTTGTGGCGAGCGACGTAGACCTTGTGTTCTGTGACCTTCCGAGCGTCCCGCCCGGCCCCATGGGCAAGTTCCTGCTGACGCAGATGGCCTCCGTGGCAGAGCTCGAAGCTGGCCTTGTCGGAGAGCGCACCAAGAAGGCGCTGGCAGCGGCCAAGGCGCGTGGAGTGAAACTCGGCAACCCGAACGGTGCTCGTGCCCTTCGCGGGAAGCAGACCGGCAACGCGGAGGCTGTAGCCAGGATCAAGGAGAAGGCTGCACAGCGCGCGATGGACCTTCAGGGGATCATTGAGGGCATCAAGCGCAACGGCGCCACGAGCGTTCGCGCCATCACTGATGAACTCAATAGACAGAGCATCAGCGCGCCTCGTGGCGGGGGGTGGCATCCGACCGCCGTTCAACGGTTGCTCAATCGCCTTCCGAAGGCCGCGTAGGTTGCCGTGCTCGTCCTCAGGCTCTCTGACCCGCACACCGATCTTCTCAAGGAGATTGAGGAGAGAGCGTTCAACGTGTGGCCGGGCTGTAGCGTTTCCTTTGATGCGTCTGACCGAGAGATGTACGTCACCATTTCGCCGGTTCCTGCCAGCTTCACGGATGCTCAGGCCGCGCTTCTGTTCGAGCGCTGGCCCTATTGGCGTGGATGACCCATTGCCCGGAGCGCTTGGCCGATTTCCGATAGCTCTAACGAAGTCATGAAGCCTCGTGCTGCTCTGAAGCTTGACTTGCCTCTCCCGCTTCCGTTCGCTGGCGTTGGCTACTACCCTGCGGCTCACGGGTCCCTAGCCAACGGGCGATTTGGCACGTTTCGTGAGAAATGACTTCAAAATTCGGAGTTAAAGTCCGCCGTTGTTGTTCGACTAAAGCGGCGTGTGAAGCTCCGGGTCCCTCCTGAGCCCCGCAGATGGCAACGGGTCCCTCGACGTTGTACAATGGGCGAAGGGTCCCTCCGCACCACCAGCCCACAAGGATTGACATGCACGATCAGCAGTCGCAGCGCGATAGAGAGCAGCGTGGCGCAGCGTTCCATGAGGCAGGACACATGGTCGTGGCGTGGAGCTTAGGTCTCGCAGTCGGGAGCGCTGAAATAGCGATCGGTGGAGATGATGTGTGTTTCGGCATGGAATAAGGGCTCTGACTCACTTTTGATGCAGTTTTGGGAACGTCTGGCGCTTTGATTGCGAGGAGAATCAGCGCCATGCAGCAGGCACTCCAGCGCTCCAGTCTGGTGCCGAGTGGGTTTGTTGTAGAGAGTGCGTACTTTGAAGGTGATAAGGCCGTTATTGCGGTTCGGGCGTCGGGAAGCGTTGGTCTGTGCCCATCTTGCGGAACGGTTTCCCGGCGCGTCCACAGCCGGTACCGGCGCCGTGTAACCGATCTTCCCCTTTCGGGACGGAGCGTACAGCTTCTGGTCATTGCTCGTCGCTTCCGTTGCGACGCCGTCCTATGCGGGCGCCAAATCTTCACCGAGCGCTTCGCCGAAGGGGTACTGGCACCATCGGCGCGACGCACAGCAAGGCTGGATTCTATCGTCCATCACCTCGGCCTGGCGCTCGGCGGTCGACCGGCAGCAGGCTTCGCAAAACGGCTGATGCTGCCGGTGAGCAAGGACACGCTCCTTCGCGTAGTTCGGCGCCGTAGCCGTCCGCCGGCTGATCGGCTCAGGATTATCGGCATTGATGATTGGGCCTGGCGGCGCAATCGTCGATACGCCAGCATCGTCTGCAACTTAGAGCGGCGCCGGGTAGTCACCCTGCTCCCGGATCGGGAGCCGGCAACTGCCCAAGCCTGGCTCGCTGCTCATCCCACGATCGCGATCGTTGCCCGTGACCGCGGCGGAGGATATGGCGAAGCGACAGCAAAAGCCTTGCCGCACGCGGTACAGGTCGCAGATCGCTGGCATCTGATGGAGAACGCCAGTCGCGCCTTCCTCGATGCCGTTCGCAAATCGATGCGCCAGATACGCACAGTGATCGGTGCGACGACGATTGATCCCAAGCTGCTAACAGCCGCAGAGCGGATCCAGTATGAGGGTTATCTGCACCGCGAGGAGACCAATGCGGCTATCCTGGCTCTGTCGAAGAACGGCATACCCATCAAGCAGATCGTGCGCCAGACTGGTCACAGCAGGAAGCTGGTACGACAGGTGATCCGGGGCGAAAGAAACGATGTCTTCCGGACCCGGCAAAGTTCGTTGGACTTGCATTTGCCATGGCTCGACGATCAGTGGGCATCCGGCTGCCGCAACGGAGCTGAACTTTGGCGCCGGTTAACGGGGCGCGGCTTCCGAGGCTCGCTCCGCGTCATCAGCGAGTGGGCGACCCGCAGGCGACGGGCCGAAAAAGCCGACGCACAAAATCTTGCGCGGATCCCGTCAGCCAGAACAATTGCGCGCCTCATGACAATCGGGCGGGATTTGCTTACGAAAGCGGAGTCCGTCACGGTCGCGGCAATCGAAGCTGGCGTACCAACGCTGGTCGAGGCACGCGAGATCATCGCGGAGTTCCACAGGATGATCCGGCGCAAGGCCGAAGCAGGGCTCACGCTGTGGATCGAACGCGCCCGTGCCAGTCTTGTTGCCTCGTTCGCCAGCGGCGTCGCAAAGGATGAAGCGGCGGTTCGGGCGGCAATCACTTCGCCTTGGTCCAACGGGCAGACTGAAGGTCAGATCACCCGCCTCAAGCTCGTGAGACGACAGATGTACGGTCGCGGAAAAATCGATCTGCTTCAGGCCAGATTAATCGGGGCAGAATAATCGGAGCTGCACCAAAATTGCGTCAGAGCCCCTTTTGGATGCCGATAGGGGGTCCCAGTCGAACGCCGATTGACATTTTGACATGTGAACGGCCCGTTCGCGTCGCTAGCGCGAACGAAATCCAGGAATGCCTTCGCCGCGGCGGCTGAGTACGCGTTGAAATGCGGGCGCGATAACTCCACTCCTGTTAACTCGAACAATTCAGGATGGGGCGGTCTGTAGCTTCCGAGGATTTGTGTGGCCAGTTCAAAGCCGAGGGTGTCGGGCGACGTGGAAAATTGACCCCCCATATTGCCTCAGATGACAATGTTACCGAAACGCACCCTAGTGTCTCCCGAATCAGCTGCCGCGAGTCCGAGCAAGCCGCTCGCGAAGCGCGCCCTCCAGAGCGCCGTAGCGAGCGAGCGGCTTGCGGTGATTCGGCGAAAGAACCTGTCGGGATTAGATACTAAGACACGAAGGTTGAACCGATAGTGTGATTTCTGTGCTGCTGATGAGTTGTCGAGCGGCATTTGATCGCCAATTCTTCACCAATCGCTGCACCGTACGCCGCTGATGGCCGCTGAACCGACCGGGCGCATGCGCTTCGAGCCGGGAGAGAAGATCGACCGCGGACAAGTGCGGAGCCGCGGCGAGCCATCCCTCGATGATGGGAATGTAGGGATCGAGCATCGATGGCCGACGTGGCACAGGCTTGCGCCGCACATAACGGCGCCGATGAATGCCCCGCTGCTCACCCTCTTTCCAACCATCGCCGAGCTCTCGGGCAAAGGCCGCCAAGTCGCTTTGCACCGGCGCGATAGTCATCGCTGGCTTTCCAGCCCGCTGATCAACGCGCTTGCCCAGCTCATTTTGAGCGTCCCGCATCTGTGCCAGCAATACCACCGGATCAAGCATGCGGTAAATCTCCCGCAGCCTACGTTTAAATGCATCATTGAGACTCGGGTGGACCAATGCTCTTTCGTACGGCGTAGCGGGAGGAAGATAGCGTTTGATCACCTTGGCACCTTCGCGGTGCTTCTCCTTCAGCTTAAACGATGGCTGGAAGAAATTGATGTGCAGCCGTGCCGCCGCAAACAGGCGAGCTAATGAGCGAGCGGCATCAAGGCCTTCAAACCGCCCGTAGCCCACCAGGCGGCGAACGATAGCTCCGTTCTTTTGTTCAACGAATGCCTGATCGTTCTTCTTGTAGGCCCTGGAACGAGTGACTTCAACGTCGTGAGAGCGGCACCACGACACGACCGTGTCGTTCATGAAGGCGCTGTCGTTGTCAAAATCGAGCCCGCGAACGGGCCAGGGAAATAGGTTCTGCGCGCGCTCGAGAGCCTTGACCACAAGAGCTGCTTCACGCACGACGAGCGGAAAGCATTCGGTCCACCCCGTTGCGATATCCACCATTGTTAGCGTCTGAATGAACGCGCCGGATACGGACATGCCGCCGTGCGCAACCAGATCCGCTTCGCAGTACCCCGGCGGAGGTGATCCCCAGTCATTGAATGTGCGCACCGGGACCTGCCGCCGTACGGCACTGGAAAAGCCCGCCCGCCATCGGCGTCCTCCGGCTGCTGCGATTTTTGCGTCGCTCAGCAGGCGGTCGATCGTCGCCGCGCTCACCTTCAAAACCAGCGACCGCTCATCGGCAGAAAGCTTCAATCTGCCGTGCCGTTCAAGCGCCGGGAGCAAGAACGGGATCATTGCCACGAGCCGCTTACTGCAGAGCCGGTCAGAGGCGTCCCATAGCACAATCAGTGCAACGCGAATGGAAACACCGTAGGTCCGGCCTCGCCGCCGCGGCACGGCCGATCCCGATGCCCCGTCCACTGACAGTGCTCGGATCGCGTGCTTGCGATGCCATCCCGTGACGGCGCAAAGCTCGTCTAGGATCCGTCCCTTCTCGAGCCGCCCGCCCGCCCGATAACGCTCGGCCAGCGCTGATGTGATCTCGCGCTTTGCGCGCATGCTGATCTTCCCTGCCATAGCCGCCACCGAACTGATTCGGCAGCTCCGCCCCAGGCGCGACAGGGAAGTTGTCCGGTAACATTTTTAGTGAGGCAATGCGCCCCCTGACGACACGAGGAATTGACCCCCTCGCGACACGGTCAGAACGGGGGTTTTATGCAGCGACTCAGTTCAGGTCCTCTGCGGTTCAAAGATCCGC